>NZ_JBFULC010000016.1:0-60896 GCF_056400525.1 Stenotrophomonas sp. P5_A9 | reverse complement strand
GTACGTCGGTGGTGACGGTGACGCGGGCGGCGCCGGCCTGGGCCTGCGCGGCCGGCTGGGTCGCCGGGGCGCTACCCGGGGCCTGCGGCACCGACGCACCGGGGATGGAACCTGCCGCGCCCGGCACGGTTGCCTGGGTCTGCGCGGCAACCGGCGGCGGGGTCGGTGCGGCCTTGTCGCGGCCCCACTCCATCCACAGCAACACGGCCACCATCAGCCAGGCAAAAATCAGGAAAACGCGGGTCTGGTTCATCAGCGGGCAGGCTCGACGGGGCCGGCATGCGATGCCGGCTCGGGCTGGGAAGAAAGGGGTACAACGCCCAGGGGCGGCGGCATTGTGCCGTCCGCGCCCGGCATGGGCAATGCGCCAAGACGGCGCAGCAGGCGTTCAAAGGCCTGGCGGAGTTCTGAGTTGCTGGCGGTACGGGCGGCGCTACGGGCAACGACGACAAAATCGCCGGCACTCATCCACGGCCGTAGGTGGCGTGTGGCATCGCGCAGCACACGCTTTACTCGGTTGCGACCCACGGCTCGGGGATCGACTTTGCGCGACACGGCGAGACCCAACCTGGCTGGCGTATCGCTCTTCAGCCAGTGCAGGGTCATCAGCGGATCGGACACACGGCGGGCGCCGTTGAAGACCGTTGTATATTCGGCACGCGTACGGACCCGCGCAGAGCGAGGGAATCGCTTGCGCGGGTCGGAACTGCTCACAGTCAGGATTGCGTCTGCCGCGGGAAGCGGCATTGCAATCAAGCGCTCAGGACTTTACGGCCCTTGGCGCGGCGACGCGACAGGATCTTGCGGCCGTCAGCGGTCTTCATACGGGCACGGAAGCCATGGTCGCGCTTACGCTTGAGGTTGCTGGGTTGGAAAGTGCGCTTGGTGGCCATGCGGGGCCTCTATATGAAGGGGACGGAAAGAACCGGAAATTCTATAGACCTGATCAAGGTGCCGTCAAGTGCTTGTCACTACGGGAATTCATTGGGCTGTGCAATAGCTGTGGATCATTTTGTGAATAACTTCGGGACAACCATTCCCGGCCCCCCTCGTCGGTGGTAGTCTGCGCCATCCATTCTTTCCCCCTTCCGGCCTGCGGTGCGGCGGTTTTCCACGCCTGTCCCCTGGCCCCAGACGATTATTGCCGATGGATGCCTGGTCCCGTTGTCTCGAACGCCTTGAAGCGGAGTTCCCGCCCGAGGATGTTCACACCTGGTTGAAGCCGCTGCAGGCCGATCTGCGCGTGGACAGCCTGGTGCTTTATGCGCCAAATGCCTTCATTGTCGACCAGGTGCGCGAGCTGTACCTGCCGCGCATCAAGGAACTGCTGGCGCACTTCGCCGGCTTTGGCGACGTTTTTCTTGAAATCGGCTCGCGTCCGCGCGCCGTAGAGGCGCAGATTGCGTCCAATCCGGGCTTCTCCGCGCCTGTCGTGCCGGCCGAGCCGCTGGTGCCGTTCGCCGGCAACCTGGATTCCCACTACACCTTCGCCAACTTCGTGGAGGGTCGCAGCAATCAGCTGGGCCTGGCCGCGGCGTTCCAGGCGGCGCAGAAACCGGGCGACCGGGCGCACAACCCGTTGCTGTTGTACGGCGGCACCGGCCTGGGCAAGACCCACCTGATGTTCGCGGCCGGCAATGCGATGCGCCAGGCCAACCCGGGCGCCAAGGTGCTGTACCTGCGGTCGGAACAGTTCTTCAGCGCGATGATCCGGGCGTTGCAGGAAAAAACCATGGATCAGTTCAAGCGCCAGTTCCAGCAGGTGGACGCGCTGCTGATCGATGACATCCAGTTCTTCGCCGGCAAGGACCGTACCCAGGAAGAGTTCTTCCATACGTTCAATGCCCTGTTCGACGGCAAGCAGCAGATCATCCTGACCTGCGACCGGTACCCGCGCGAAGTCGAGGGCCTGGAAGCACGGCTGAAGTCGCGACTGGCCTGGGGTCTGTCGGTGGCCATCGAGCCGCCGGACTTCGAGACCCGCGCCGCGATCGTGCTGGCCAAGGCACGCGAGCGTGGCACCGAGATCCCCGACGATGTGGCGTTTCTGATTGCCAAGAAAATGCGCTCCAATGTCCGCGACCTCGAGGGTGCGCTGAATACTCTGGCCGCACGCGCCAACTTCACCGGCCGTGCGATCACCACTGATTTTGCGCAGGAAACCCTGCGCGACCTGCTGCGCGCCCAGCAGCAGGCAATCAGCATTCCCAACATCCAGAAAACCGTGGCCGACTACTACGGGCTGCAGATCAAGGATCTGCTGTCCAAGCGCCGGACCCGGTCGTTGGCCCGTCCGCGCCAGGTAGCCATGGCGCTGACCAAGGAACTGACCGAGCACAGCCTGCCGGAAATCGGCGACGCCTTTGCCGGCCGGGACCACACCACGGTGCTGCATGCCTGCCGGCAGATCCGGACGTTGATGGAAGCGGACGGCAAGTTGCGGGAAGACTGGGACAAGCTGATCCGGAAGTTGAGCGAATGATGCATGTACGCCGCTAAGGCGTCATCGCATAAAACGGTGCAGAATCCGGTAGCAAGCAGGGGACAGGGTGTGGATAAAAACGCCGTTCAATCTGGGCGCGAAGTTATCCACAGCATTGCCCTCCCCTTCGGGGCCAGTAATGCAGAGGGTTTCGAGGCCTGAAACCCTTTTGTTTACAAAGACTTAGCTGTGTTTTCCCGCGATTCTGGCGCTACCATCACCACCAAGCTTTTGATTTATTCCACATTTTTTTAAAGCATAGGGGCACGGAACCACATGCGTTTCACACTGCAGCGCGAAGCCTTTCTCAAGCCGTTGGCACAAGTCGTCAACGTGGTCGAACGCCGCCAGACCCTGCCGGTTCTGGCTAATTTCCTGGTCCAGGTGCAGAACGGGCAGCTGTCGCTGACCGGTACGGACCTGGAAGTGGAAATGGTGTCGCGGATCGCGGTGGAAGATGCCCAGGACGGCGAGACCACCATCCCCGCACGCAAACTGTTCGAGATCATCCGCGCCCTGCCCGACGGCAGCCGGATCACCGTCTCGCAGACCGGTGACAAGATCACCGTGCAGGCCGGCCGCAGCCGCTTCACCCTGGCAACCCTGCCGGCCAACGACTTCCCGTCGGTGGACGAAGTGGAAGCCACCGAGCGCGTGGCGATCGGCGAAGCCACCCTGAAGGAGCTGATCGAGCGCACCGCGTTCGCGATGGCCCAGCAGGACGTGCGGTATTACCTCAACGGTTTGCTGTTCGACCTGCGCGGCGATGCCCTGCGAACCGTTGCCACCGACGGCCATCGTCTTGCGCTGTGCGAGACCGACCTGGAAAAGGCCAGCGGCGCCAAGCGTCAGATCATCGTGCCGCGCAAGGGCGTGACCGAACTCCAGCGTCTGCTGGAAAGCGGCGATCGCGAGATCGAGTTGGAAGTCGGCCGCAGCCACGTGCGGGTCAAGCGCGACGATGTCACCTTCACCTCGAAGCTGATCGACGGCCGTTTCCCGGATTACGAGGCCGTGATCCCGATCGGCGCCGATCGCGAAGTGAAGGTCGATCGTGAAGCACTGCGTGCCTCGCTGCAGCGCGCCGCGATCCTGTCCAACGAAAAGTACCGCGGTATCCGCGTGGAAGTCTCGCCGGGCAACCTCAAGATCAGCGCGCACAACCCGGAGCAGGAAGAAGCCCAGGAAGAGATCGAGGCCGATACCACGGTCAGCGATCTGGCCATCGGCTTCAATGTGAACTACCTGCTGGACGCGTTGTCGGCACTGCGCGATGAGTTCGTGGTGATCCAGCTGCGTGATTCGAACTCGTCGGCCCTGGTCCGCGAAGCCAGCAGCGAGAAGTCGCGTCATGTGGTGATGCCGCTGCGCCTGTGACCTGAGCGCTTGGTTCCACGTGGAACCGATGTTTTGAAGAAACCCGGCCTCGTGCCGGGTTTTTTTTTCAGCCTTCGAATGATCCATGTTCCACGTGGAGCATTGGCAATCATCATGGGGTGAACCCGAAACCGCGTCGACGTTGGCCAGGACGGCAGCGGTCGGTAATCAGAGTCGCACCGCTCGCGCTGAACTGCCTTGCTTCGCTAACACAAGCCTCAAAGGATCCGCACCGATTGCCAGCAGACCATCCTCTTCGAATCTCGCCCGATCCTGAAGCAGCTGCGTGTGGTTTCGCCTCGGCCTGATCCGCGGTCGGACGGCTCCTGATTCGCCCGCTGGATCACAGCTCTATGCTTTAAAAACTGTATATAAATCTAAAGCTAGGTGGTGGTGGTAGGGCCAGATTTGGTTGAAAAGTACCTTATCTAGTTGAAATATAAGGGTTAATTGACCTCGAAACCCCCTGTAAAAGAGGGTCTGGGCCTGGGGGTCATCCTGTGGATATCTTTCAGCCCTTCTAAAAGGGCACTTTTTATCCACAGCCGCTACAGTAGTTGTGCAGAAGCAATACATGACCCCTGTGGATAGCCAGCGGCAAAGGCGTTGAATCTCGTCAGATCTGGATATGCAGGCCTGGGTGGCCCGTCCAGATTTGAAGGATTTGCGCCCAAGCCGACGTTCGGCCTAGAAGAGCGATGCGTAAAACGCGCGCAATTTCTTCAAATCTGCACGGCACCCGCCCTGCTCGCGCCTCAGATTTCAAAGAATTCGGGGTGCCCAGAGCGGTCGCTGACAGACGCCCTTCCGGGCATAAGCCCCCAGTGCCGGCATATCGGCCCAAGTGCGGCGTTTGCATCGCCGGCCACGTGGAACCGGTCCGATGCAGTAAGCTGATCGATTCCCCCTACCCGACTGCCGCCTCGTGCGGCCTTGATCGACCGCATGCACATCCGCCGTTTGTCCCTGCACCAGGTTCGCCGCTTCGATCACGTGGAACTGGCGCCCCAACCGGGCATCAACCTGATTACCGGCGACAACGGGGCGGGCAAAACCAGCGTGCTGGAAGCCTTGCATGTCATGGCGTACGGGCGCAGCTTCCGCGGACGGGTGCGCGATGGCCTGGTGCGGCAAGGGCAGGAGGCTTTGGAGGTGTTCGTCGAGTGGGACGAGCAGCGCGAAGGCGCGCCAAGTTCCACGCGGCGTAAAGCAGGACTGCGCCACAGCGGCCAGGACTGGAAAGGTCGCTTGGATGGCGAGGATGTTGCCCAGCTCGGCAATCTTTGCGCTGCGCTGGCGGTGGTGACGTTCGAGCCGGGCAGCCACGCATTGGTCAGCGGTGGCGGTGAACCGCGTCGGCGCTTCCTCGACTGGGGGTTGTTCCACGTGGAACCAGACTTCCTCTCCCTGTGGCGGCGCTACTCGCGTGCCCTCAAGCAGCGCAATGCGCTACTCAAGCAGGGCGGGCATCCCCACGCACTGGACGCCTGGGATCGAGAACTGGCCGAGGCCGGCGAACCGTTGACCACGCGTCGCCAGCATTACCTCGAACGCCTGCAGGACCGCACCATCGCCTTGGCCGAAGCGCTTGCGCCTAACCTCGATATCCAGTCGATGACGCTCAATCCGGGCTGGCGCAAGCAGGAACTGTCCCTGTCCGATGCGCTGCTGCTGGCGCGCGAACGCGACCGCATGGCCGGCTACACCTCGGTGGGTCCGCATCGCGCGGACTGGAGCGTGGGTTTTGCCACCATTCCCGGCCGTGACGCCCTGTCGCGCGGGCAGGCCAAGCTCACCGCCCTCACTTGCCTGCTCGCCCAAGCCGAGGATTACGCCGAACAGCGTGGGGAATGGCCGGTGATCGCGCTTGATGACCTGGCATCAGAACTCGACCGCACCCACCAGGCGCGGGTACTGGACCGATTGAAGGCAGGACCCGCGCAGATATTCATCACCGCCACCGAGATACCGGCAGCGCTTAACGACGCAACGCATATCACCCGGTTCCACGTGGAACATGGACAGGTCCAGCCTGTGCCATAGTGGGCTCCCGGAGGGCCACGGTGCCCGGCTGGTATAATTGCTGTTGCAACCCCTTATTACTCGGCGCCCCGCCTCACGGTGGCGGCCCGACCTGCGGAGCCTACGGCAAGCGCAATGACTGAAGAACAGAACACCCCGGCAAATAGCGGCAACTACGACGCCAACAGCATTACCGCCCTGGAAGGCCTGGAGGCGGTTCGCAAGCGTCCCGGTATGTATATCGGCGACGTCCATGACGGTACCGGTCTGCACCACATGGTGTTCGAGGTGGTCGACAACTCCATCGACGAAGCCTTGGCCGGCCACGCCGACGCCGTATCGGTGATCATCCACGCCGACGGTTCGGTCTCGGTGTCCGACAACGGGCGCGGCATCCCCACCGGCAAGCACGAGCAGATGAGCAAGAAGCTCGACCGCGAAGTCTCCGCGGCCGAAGTGGTGATGACCGTCCTGCACGCCGGCGGCAAGTTCGATGACAACAGCTACAAAGTCTCCGGCGGCCTGCATGGCGTCGGCGTCAGCGTGGTCAACGCCCTGTCGCAGAAGCTGGTCCTGGATATTTTCCAGGGCGGCTTCCATTACCAGCAGGAATTTGCCGATGGCGCCGCGGTCAATCCGCTGAAGCAGCTCGAAGCCAGCACCAAGCGCGGCACCACCCTGCGCTTCTGGCCGTCGGTAAAGGCGTTCCACGATAACGTCGAGTTCCACTACGACATCCTGGCCCGTCGCCTGCGTGAGCTGTCCTTCCTCAATTCCGGCGTCAAGATCGTCCTGGCCGACGAGCGTGGCGACGGCCGCCGCGACGACTTCCACTACGAAGGTGGTATCCGCAGCTTCGTGGAGCATCTGGCGCAGCTGAAGACCCCGCTGCACCCGAACGTGATCTCGGTAACCGGCGAATCCAACGGCATCACCGTGGATGTGGCGTTGCAGTGGACCGATTCCTACCAGGAAACGATGTACTGCTTTACCAACAACATCCCGCAGAAGGACGGCGGTACGCACCTGGCCGGCTTCCGCGGTGCGCTGACCCGCGTGCTCAACAACTACATCGAGCAGAACGGCATCGCCAAGCAGGCCAAGATCAACCTGACCGGCGATGACATGCGCGAAGGCATGATCGCGGTGCTGTCGGTGAAGGTGCCGGACCCGAGCTTCTCCAGTCAGACTAAGGAAAAGCTGGTCAGCTCCGACGTGCGCCCGGCCGTGGAAAGCGCGTTCGGCCAACGTCTGGAAGAGTTCCTGCAGGAAAACCCGAACGAAGCCAAGGCGATTGCCGGCAAGATCGTCGATGCCGCCCGTGCCCGCGAAGCCGCGCGCAAGGCGCGCGACCTGACCCGCCGCAAGGGCGCGCTGGATATCGCCGGCCTGCCGGGCAAGCTGGCCGATTGCCAGGAAAAGGATCCGGCGCTGTCCGAGCTGTTCATCGTCGAGGGTGACTCGGCAGGTGGCTCGGCAAAGCAGGGCCGCAACCGCAAGAACCAGGCGGTGCTGCCGCTGCGCGGCAAGATCCTCAACGTGGAACGCGCGCGTTTCGACCGCATGCTGGCCTCCGACCAGGTCGGTACGCTGATCACCGCGCTGGGCACCGGCATCGGTCGCGACGAGTACAACCCGGACAAGCTGCGCTACCACCGCATCATCATCATGACCGACGCCGACGTCGACGGCGCGCACATCCGTACGCTGCTGTTGACCTTCTTCTACCGTCAGATGCCGGAGTTGATCGAGCGCGGGCACATCTACATCGGCCTGCCGCCGCTGTACAAGATCAAGCAGGGCAAACAGGAGCAGTACCTCAAGGACGACCCGGCGCTGGATGCGTACCTGGCCAGCAGCGCGGTGGAAAACGCGTCGCTGATTCCGGCCGAAGGCGAGCCGGGCATCGAAGGCGTCGCCCTGGAGAAGCTGCTGCTTTCCTACGCCTCGGCGCAGGAAACCATCGCGCGCAACACCCATCGCTACGATCGCCAGGTGCTCGAAGCCCTGATCGATTTCACCCCGATGGACCTGGAGCACCTGCGCAAGGCCGGCGCAGACGAAGGTCTGGCCGCGCTGGCTACCCGCCTCAACAAGGGCAGCCTGGGCTCGCCGCGTTTCAGCCTGGAACTGCAGGAACCCACCGACGAGCGCCCGGCCGCACTGCTGGTCACGCGTCGCCACATGGGCGAACAGATGATCCAGGTGTTGCCGCTGGTGGCCTTCGAAACCGGCGAACTGCGTGCTCTGCACCAGTCCTCGCTGCTGCTGCACGGCCTGGTCCGCAACGGCGCCAAGATCAGCCGCGGCGCCAAGTCGGTGGAGATCGAAAGCTTCGCCGACGCGCGCAATTGGCTGCTCGATGAAGCCAAGAAGGGTCGCCAGATCCAGCGCTTCAAGGGCCTGGGCGAAATGAACCCGGAACAGCTGTGGGATACCACGGTGAACCCCGACACCCGCCGCCTGCTGCAGGTGCGCATCGAAGATGCGGTCGCTGCGGACCAGATCTTCAGCACCCTGATGGGCGATGTGGTCGAACCGCGTCGCGACTTCATCGAAGACAACGCGTTGAAGGTCGCCAACCTGGATATCTGACACAATCGAAGCAGTGCCGGCCGGTTGCGACCTGCAACCGTGCCGGCCATCGCCTTTCGATGCCAGGAATCCGATGTCCGCTACTGCCCCGGCGTCCACCACGCCTCCGCTGCCCCCTGCCTCAACCACCGCATCCGGCGGCAAGCCGCGATCGCCCGTCGCGGGTTTCTTCATCGACCTGGGCATCGCCATCGTGGCGTTGTTCGGGCTCAGCCTGCTTAGTGGGCTGATCTGGGGTCTGTACCGCGGCGCCGTCGTCGGCTCCGAAGCGGCACGTCAAGGCAACGCGATCGACGCCAGCGCCCTGGCCCAGCAACTGGGCCAACCCGGTGCCCTGGCGCAGATCGTCATGGCGCTGGTCGCCACCGGCGGCACTGCGCTGCTGCTGTATTTCCTGCGCCGCCGTGCTGATGCCGGCGAACGCAACGCCTCGCTGCAGGCCGCACGCCGTCCCTCCACCTGGGGCTGGACGCTGTTGGTCGCCACCGGCGTGGTGATCGGCAGCAACCTCATCGCCTATCTGGCCAAGCAGGCCGGAATCGAACCGGTGCCGACCAACCTGGCGCTGATGGAACAGGCCCTCACCCGCTTCCCGTGGTTCCTCGCGCTGTTTGCGGTTGTGCTTGCGCCGGCCTACGAAGAACTGCTGTTCCGTCGCGTCCTGTTCGGGCGCCTGTGGCAGGCCGGCCGCATGTGGCTGGGCATGCTGCTGAGCAGCCTGGCGTTCGCGCTCATCCATGAAATTCCCGGCACCAGCGCCAATGGCCCTTGGGAAATCGCCCAGTTGTGGCTGGTCTACGGCGGCATGGGCGCCGCGTTTGCGTGGTTGTACCAGCGCACCGGTACGCTATGGGCACCGATCGTGGCGCATGGACTCAACAACGCGATCGCGCTGGCTGCGCTGGTGTTCCTTGGCCTTCACTGAGCGTCGCGCCCGCTTGACGAAAATTTACATCCGGGCCCTACACACTGGGCACATGAACACGGGGGACCTGCGATGAAACCAGTGCTGTTCGGCGTTGCGCTTGCGGTGTTGGTCAGTGCCTGCGCCACCACCACCTCGCCCACCGGGCGCCGGCAGATGGTGGGCGGTGTGTCGCAGGCCGAACTCGACCAACTCGGCGCGCAGGCGTTTACCGAGACCAAGCAGAAGGAAACGATCAGCACCGATGGCCGCCAGAACGGCTATGTGCAGTGCGTGGTCAACGCGCTGGTTGCCCAGTTGCCGCCACAGTACCGTGGCGTACGGTGGGAGACGGCGGTGTTCGTCGACAAGGAACCCAATGCCTTTGCGCTGCCAGGCGGCAAGGTCGGGGTGAATACCGGCATCTTCACCGTGGCCAAGAACCAAGATCAGCTGGCGGCGGTGATCGGCCACGAGATCGGCCATGTCATCTCGCGGCACCACGAGGAACGACTGACCCGGCAGATGACAGCGAACACAGGGTTAGCCGTGGCAGGCCTCCTGGCCGGCGCGGCCGGCGGCGAAGGTGCGGCCAACACTGTCAATCAGTTTGGTGGCATGACCGCGCAGGCGGCCTTCCTGCTCCCCGGCTCCCGTGCCCAGGAAAACGAAGCCGACGTGGTCGGCCAACGGCTGATGGCCGAGGCCGGGTTCGACCCCGGCCAGGCGGTCAACCTGTGGCAGAACATGATGGCCGCCAGTGGCGGGCGCTCCCCGCAATGGCTGTCCACCCACCCGGACCCGGCCAACCGTATCCGCGAACTGCAGCGCGACGCGCCGGCCCTGGCCGGGGTGTACCAGCAGGCGCAGGCAGCGGGGCGGAAGCCGAAGTGCGGGTGATCAGCGCAAAAGATGCTGTATTGCAGCATCGGAAACGATTTCTCACGCCATCAGTTTCTGATACGTTTGGCGGCTCAGATTTTTCTGACAGTCCGTTTTGATGCCGCTGCGGCGGTTCGATCGAGGTGAAAGATGATTTTCAGCAATCACAAGCAAGCCGTCCTTTCCGTCCTCATCGCGACCGCCATTGGTGGCGCCGTGGTCACCGATGCCTTCGCCCAGTCCTCCCGCTCGTCCGAGCGTGGTGGCCGCAGCGGTGGCAACAAGCAGGCCAAGGCCGAGGCGCTCTACCCGAACGCGACCCGCCAGGAGCCGAACCTCAAGGCGTCGGCCAAGCTCGGCAGCAAGCTGCAGAAGCTGATTGACAGCTACAACGACCAGAAGTTCCCGGAAACCCGGGCCCTGGCCGATGAAATCCTGGCCAACCCCGCCGCCAACACCTACGACAAGTCGCTGGCCGCGCAGCTGGGCTCCCAGGCCGCCTACAACACCGACGACTCCGCTGCGGCCAAKAAGTACCTGCAGCAGGTGCTGGAATTCAACGGCCTGGAAAACAACGGCCACTTCCAGTCGATGCTGATGCTGGCCCAGCTGCAGTTGCAGGACAACGAGACCGCCGCGGGCCTGGCCACGCTGGACAAGTACCTGGCCGAAAGCAAGTCGACCAAGCCGGAAGAACTGGTCATCAAGGGCCAGGCGCTGTACCAGGCCGAGCGCTACGCCGATGCCATCCCGGTGCTGCAGCAGGCCATCGCCGGCTCGCCCGAGCCGAAGGACAACTGGAACCAGCTGTTGATGGCGGCCATGTCCGAAGCCGGCCAGACCGGTGAAGCGGTCAAGCAGGCCGAAGCGCTGGCCACCAAGAACCCGACCGACAAGAAGGCCCAGCTCAATCTGGCCAGCATGTACATGCAGGCTGACCAGATGGACAAGGCCGGCGCGGTGATGGGCAAGCTGTACACGGCCGGTCAGCTCACCGACGAACGTGAATACAAGCAGCTGTATTCGATCTATGCCAACACCGAGGGCAAAGAAAAGGACGTAATTGCCGTTATCAATGATGGGTTGCAGAAGGGCATCCTGAAGCCGGACTACCAGGTGTACCTGGCCCAGGCCCAGGCGTACTACTACTCCGACCCGCAACAGACGGACAAGGCCATCCAGGCGTGGCAGAACGCCGCCCCGCTTTCCAAGGACGGTGAAACCTACCTGAACCTGGCCAAGGTGCTGTATCAGGAAGGTCGTATTCCGCAGGCCAAGGAAGCGGCGCGCCAGGCGAAAGCCAAGGGCGTGAAGAACCCCAAGGATGCTGACAAAATCATCAACCTGAAGTAAGTGGGAATAACGCCTGAATGCCTGCCACAGTGATGCGCAGGCGCTCAGGATTGGTATAAGCTTGGAGGTTCCTGCGGTGTCATGCACCGCTGATCATGGGCTACCTGTCCCCGGGTATCCCGGCCCCACTAATGAGCTCTTGGCGCATGACGGAACAACTAGTCGTTCACAGGTACGAACAACGCGATGACACCGGCTTCAGCTGGCCGCGGATCGTGGGTATCGCTTTTGTAATCGCACTGCATCTCACCGCCTTCATGATGCTTCTGATCCCCGCCGTGGCCCCCAAGGCTGCTGCGGAGAAGGAACGCAACATCATGGTGACCCTGGTCGACGCTCCGCCGCCGCCCCCACCGCCGCCGCCGCCGCCGCCGCCGACTGAAACGCCGCCGCCGCCGGTCAAGAACCTGTCGCCGCCGAAGCCGTCGCCGGTGCCGCCACCGCCGCAGGCTCCTGTGGTCGACGTGCCGGAACCGCGTGCGAACGACATCGTCACTCCTCCGAGCCCGCCGTCGCCGCCCGCGCCGCCGAGCACGATCGAGGCCAGTGTCGATATCTCCTCGAAGAACATGAACCCCCCGCGTTACCCGCCGGCTGCTTTCCGTGCAGGTATCCAGGGTGAAGTCATCCTGATCATTGATGTCGATGCCAATGGCAACGTCACCAATGTGTCGGTCGAACGGTCCAGCCGTAACCGTGACCTCGACCGCGCCGCAATGGAAGCAGCTCGCAAGTGGAGCTTCCGTTCTGCGGAGTCGGGCGGGAAGAAGGTCGCAGGTCGCGTTCGCGTCCCGGTCAACTTTGCGCTGAACTGATGGTTCGCGGTGGCCCGCCGGCCACCGTCCCGTCGGTTATTTGTAGCAACACCATTCATCACCACACACAACAAAGGTAAGCGTCATGCTGCAGGAACTCTTCATCGCCGCTGCTGCTGGGGGCAACCCGTCGAACGCCCTCTCGCAGATGGGCTTCGAGCACTTGATCCACGAAATGACCACCCAGCCGGGTGACTTCGCCGTCTCCTGGGTCGTGTTGCTGACCCTGATCGTCATGTCGGCCATGTCCTGGTACTGGACCGTCATCAACATCTTCCGTGCAACCCGCCTGAAGAGCGCGGCCGACAAGGTCGTGAGCCTGTTCTGGGATACCCCGAACGCGCAGGATGCCATCCGTGCCATGGAAGAACAGCCGGCTTCCGAGCCGTTCTCCAAGATCGCGCTCGACGCTGCCCAGGCAGCTGCCCACCACCAGCGTGCCGAAGGCGGCGCAACCGGTGGCCTGGGTGAGAACCTGAGCCGTTCGGAATTCGTCGATCGCGCCCTGCGTCAGGCCGTGACCCGCGAAAGCAACAACCTGCAGTCGGGCATGACCCTGCTGGCCACCGTCGGTGCAACCGCTCCGTTCGTCGGTCTGCTGGGTACCGTGTGGGGCATCTACGGCGCGCTGATCAAGATCGGTGCCACCGGTTCCGCCTCGATCGACGCCGTTGCCGGCCCGGTGGGTGAAGCACTGATCATGACCGCCATCGGTCTGTTCGTGGCTATCCCGGCCGTGTTCGCCTTCAACTTCTTCAGCAAGATCAACAGCGCCACGATCAGCAAGTTCGATACGTTCGCTCACGACCTGCACGACTTCTTCGCCACCGGTTCGCGCGTCCGCTAATTGCGACGCGCTTCACCGAGCGAGAACGTAGTCAACACGATCTAGACGGAGCCCGTTATGGCTTTCAGTAGTGGTAACAGCGGCGGCCCCATGGCCGACATCAACGTTACGCCCCTCGTGGACGTGATGCTGGTGCTGCTGATCATCTTCATCATCACGGCGCCTCTGATGTCCCACAAGGTCAAGGTGGATCTGCCGGAGGCCAACCTGGTGCAGAACCCGGAAGACGCTGAGAAGCGTTCGGGCCCGATCACCCTGGCAGTCAAGGAAGACGGCTCGATCTACTGGAACGACGAGGAAATCAACAAGCAGACCCTCGAGTCCCGCTTGTCGACCGCCGCCCAGCAGACTCCGCAGCCGCCCCTCAACCTGCGTGGTGACCGCACCACCAAGATGCGCGTCATCAACGAGATGACGAAGATCGCGCAGGAACAGGGCATGCTCGACGTTGGCTTCGTTGCCACCAAAGAGAAGGGGCAGTAAGCCATGGCGTTCAGTACTGGTGGTAATAAAGGCCCCATGGCCGACATCAACGTCACGCCCCTCGTGGACGTGATGCTGGTGCTGTTGATCATCTTCATCGTCACCGCGCCGATCATGACGTACCCGATCGCCGTGGACCTGCCGCAGCGCGTGCTCAACCCACCGCCGCAGCTGGTCGAGCCGCCGCCGCCGATCGAACTCAAGATCGACGCCAGCAACCAGGTCTCGTGGAACAACAGCCCGGTCGCGACCGGCGAGCTGCAGCAGCGGATGGAACAGGAGGTCCAGAAGGACCCGACGAACCAGCCGGAACTGCGCATCGACGCCAGCCCGGACTCCGAGTACGACGTGATGGCCAAGGTGTTGGCTGCCGCGAAGAATGCTCAGATGAAGAAGATCGGCTTCGTACAGCAGTAAACCGCACGACGCAGTCATGACGCGACTGGAAAACGCCCCTTGGAAGAGGGGCGTTTTTTTTTGCCCCGCCACTGGCCAACGCCGCGCGCGCGCACGGGACGCGCGCGGCCCGCTATCATCCGCGCATGCTCGCCACCTACCCTGCCCTCGCGGCCTGGCTCGACGCCGTCCCGCACCTCCGTCCGTTGCTGGTGGCGGCCTACATCCTCTACCTGCTCTGGCTGACCGGCTGGATCATGCTGCAGAAGCGCGAGCCGGTAGCCACGCTGAGCTGGATCCTGTCGATGGCCGCCCTGCCCTACCTGGGGTTGTTCATCTATTACCTGCTGGGCCCGCAGAAAGTGAAGCGGCAGCGCCTGCGTCGCGGTCGCGCGCGCTCGGGCATGGAGCACTACAGCAGCGTGTGCCCGCCCGACGCGGACTGCACCGAGCTGTCCAAGATCGCCCAGGCCACTACCGGGCTGGCGCCCAGCTCGGCCACCGAGGTGGAGTGGCTGGTCGACGGTGCGGCGACTTACCGCACGTTGCTGGCGGCGGTGGCGACTGCCCAGGACCACCTGCACGTGGAGTACTACATCTTCAACCCGGACCACGCCGGTACCGCCTTGCGCGATGCGCTGGTCGAGCGCGCCCAGGCCGGCGTGCGCGTGCGCCTGCTGCTGGACGCAGTGGGTTCCTCGGGCATCCGCAAGCGCTTCCTGCAGCCGCTGCTGGACGCCGGCGGCGAGGTGGCCTGGTTCCATCCGCGGCAGCTGCTCAAGCCGTTCAAGCGGCCGTGGTTGAACATGCGCACCCACCGCAAGCTGGTGGTGATCGACGGCCGCATGGCCTTCACCGGCGGCATCAACATCACCGACGAGGAGGACGAAAGCCGTCGTCCCGACGCCTATCGCGACCTGCATATGCGCGTGGTCGGGCACGTGGTGCGCAGCCTGCAGCTGGTATTCGTGGAGGACTGGATCTATGCCACCGGGCAGGAGCCGGCACGCTTCAACATCGCCCAGCTGTGGCCGCATGACATGCCCAGCCGCCAGGACGGGCGCATCGATGCGCAGGTGCTGGTGTCCGGGCCGGATTCGGCCTGGGAAACCATCCACCGGCTCCAGGTGGCGGCCATCCACGAGGCGCGTGAACGGGTCTGGCTGGTGACGCCCTACTTCGTCCCTGGCGAAGCGGCCCGCATGGCGCTCACCTCGGCCGCGCTCGGCGGGTTGGACGTGCGCCTGCTGGTGCCCAAGATGAGCGATTCCTGGTTCGTCACCCAGGCGGCGCGGTCCTACTTCGACGAACTGCTGCTGGCCGGGGTCAAGATCTACGAATACGGCCCGCGCATGTTGCACACCAAGGCCTTCATCGCCGACCAGGACGTGTGCATCGTCGGCAGTGCCAACTTCGACCACCGCAGCTTCCGGCTCAACTTCGAGCTGTCGATGATGTTCGTCGATGCCGATCGCGTGGCCGCGCTGGAGCGCATTCTGGCCGCCGAGTTCGACGCCGCCGTGCGCGTGCAGAACGACCGCAAGCGCTCGCTCTGGCGGCACCGGGTGCCCGAGGCGTTCGCCCGGCTAGCCTCGCCGCTGTTGTGACCGGCCACGTGGAACCGCAGCGGCCGGCGGCGCTACACTTGCCCGGTCAACGGGGAGAATGACGATGCATTGGCTGTTCCTGCTGCTGGCGCTGGGCGCATTCGCGCTGGCGCTGAAGACGCCCCACGATGGGGTGATGCTGCTGTCCCTGCTGGGGACGCTGGTGTTCCTGCTGGCCTGGGTGCGCGGGCTGTACGTCGCGCGTTTCGGCAACCTGCAGCGCGACATCTCCAGCGTGATCGATCCCGCCGAACTGCGCCGGCTGCGCGAACTGGGCCAGGCCCGCCGCCAGGCCGCCACCGAAGATACCGACACCCCGTAGTGCCATGACCCAGCTCAGCGTCAACGTCAACAAGATCGCCGTGCTGCGCAATTCGCGCGGCGGCACCGACCCGGATGTGCTGCAGGCCGCGACGGCCTGCCTGGACGCGGGCGCGCACGGCATCACCGTGCATCCGCGCCCGGACCGCCGGCACATCCATGCCGAAGACGTTGTCGCGCTGTCGTCGCTCACCGCCCGGCGTGGCGTCGAGTTCAACATCGAAGGCAACCCGTTCGCCCCGCCGCGCGAAGGCTACCCCGGCCTGCTGCCGCTGTGCGCGCAGACCCGGCCCGCCCAGGCCACCCTGGTGCCAGACGGCGACGGCCAGCTCACCTCCGACCACGGGTTCGACTTCGCCCGCGACGGGGAGCGGCTGCGCCCGCTGATCGCCGAGCTCCGGTCCTACGGTTGCCGCGTCAGCCTGTTCGTCGATGCCGGCAACCCGGATATCGCCCAGGCCGCGGCGATCGGCGCCCATCGCGTCGAGCTCTATACCGGCCCCTATGCCGAAGCACATGCCGCCGGTGACGCCAGCGCGATGCTGGCCCTGTTCGCCGATGCCGCGCGTCGTGCCCAGGCCGCCGGGCTGGGAGTAAACGCCGGCCACGACCTGTCGCAGGACAACCTGCGCGACTTCCTGCAGGCCGTGCCGGACGTGCTGGAAGTCTCGATCGGCCATGCGCTGATCAGTGAGGCCTTGTATGCCGGGCTGGACGCCACGGTGAAGGGATATCTGGCGTTACTGTAAGGCGCTCACCGACCGTTGACTGGCGCCATGACCGACGATGTCCTGCCCGTGTGGCCTGTGGACAAGTTTGGGGACGAATTCGTACCTGTACCGCCAGAGGCCCGTCGTAGCGGGACTTTCGGGATATAGTGGGGTTGTGGTTAGTAATACTGCTAACCAAAGATTAACCTCTGCGGCCCGCCTGCCATGAACACCCCGCTCCCCTCCGTCCAAACCACTGTTCCCGGAAGCATCGGCCGTACGTCTCAACCCCTGAGATCGCCCGGCGATAGCCTTTGACCATGGGTATCGCGATCAAAGGCCGAGGTTCCACCACGCATCTGGCGGGCCGTTTCGAGGCCACCGTCAGCGAAGTCGTGTACGACGGTTGGGACGCCGAGGAGAGCGAAGAATTCGCCGCGCCGCGTCTGCGTACCGAAGTGCGTGCCGAGACCGCGCGCAGCATCATCAGCCGCAACAAGTCGCCGGACGTGGGCTTCAGTCAGTCGGTCAATCCGTACCGGGGCTGCGAACACGGCTGCTCGTACTGCTTCGCGCGCCCCTCCCATGCTTACCTCAATCTGTCGCCTGGCCTGGACTTCGAGACCAAGCTGTTCGCCAAGACCAACGCGCCGCAGCTGCTGCGCAAGGAATTCTCGCGCTCGGGTTACGTGCCGCAGCCGATCGCGCTGGGCATCAACACCGATGCCTACCAGCCGATCGAGCGCAAGCTCAAACTGACGCGCCAACTGATCGAGGTGATGCTGGAAACCCGGCATCCGTTCTCGCTGATCACCAAAAACGCGTTGGTCGAGCGTGACATCGACCTGCTCGCGCCCCTTGCCGAGCAGAACCTGGTCAGCGTGCACTTCTCGGTGACCTCGCTGGACCCGCACCTGTCGGCAAAACTGGAACCGCGTGCCTCGGCACCACACGCCCGCCTGCGCGCGATGCGCCGCCTGCATGACGCCGGCATCCCGGTCGGGGTGATGGTGGCGCCGGTGATTCCGTGGATCAACGATGCCGAGCTGGAAGCGGTGCTGGAAGCCGCGCGCGATGCCGGTGCATCCACCGCCGGCTACGTGCTGCTGCGCCTGCCGCTTGAAGTTGCCCCGCTGTTCCGCGACTGGCTGGACACCCATCATCCGGACCGCGCCACGCACGTGATGAGCACCATCAACCAGCTGCGCGGTGGCAAGGACTACAACAGCGAATTCGGCAGTCGAATGCGCGGCGAAGGCGTCTACGCCGACCTGCTGTCGAGCCGCTTCAAGCTGGCGCGCAAGCGGCTCGGATTCGACGCGCAGAACAGCCATTGGCCGAAGCTGGATTGCGACAAATTTTTGCGACCGTTGCCGCCGCGGGTGGATTCGCCACAGGGGTCGTTGTTCTAAGACCGATGCCAGAGACTCTGCTTGATGTGCGCCAATACTCGAATGTCGCGATCAACGATCCATGTCTCGGGCAATCAGCGGCGTGGTGGCATGAGCTAGTTCCCGCAATGATGTGTGCTCACTATTCACGGTAAGATCCGCGCATTGGCCGAACCAAGGATGGGCGAGCGATGAATCTCAGGAAGCTGGAGAAGGATGCCCTTCTTTCCGAAAACGAAGAATCGTCTGATGCCGGGAACCACGCGTGAGTTCCATGCGCCGCCCCGCCCGGTGCTCCCGCCTCAGGGGCTTCCGCCCCGATCGAAGAGATCGCTATGACTAGGTGGCTGCGATGGGTTGCACTGGTGCCGGCTTCCGCCGCCGCATTCATAGCGGTGCTCATGTTGCTCTGGCCATTGCATACCTTATTGATGTATTTGTGCCCTGCCAGCGAAATATTCGACGAGGGCACCACGGATCTAGCGAAACCTGATTATGCGGCAATCGGTCAGGACTGCGCTGCGGCGTGGTTTCCGGGCGCAGAAACCGCGGTCTCGGTTGGAGTATTGGCGGCAGCGATCGCCGCCGCCGGATGTGTGGCAGCTTGGCTGGCTCCAGCCGGAAAGGCGGTATCCGCGTTCTGCGCATCGTGCCTAGCGCTGTGCTTGACGTATACGGTTTTCCGTCTCTCTCAATGACTGGAGTTCCGATCTTGCGGCTAGGCGCAGTCCCTGGCTGCCTCCACTACCGGACAACCGGCAGAATGTCCTGGTGAATGGCAGTGGAAGGTTAGCGGTCCACCTGGAAGTACCAAAGGGAATTGGGTTAACCCAAATACCGGAGGGAAGCTACACCCCGATTTCGGACATCCTCCACCCAATGGTCCCCATTGGGGATACACAGATGGTAACGGTGAGAAGTGGGACTATTTCCTTGATGGACGAGGTTGGCAGCAGCGAGATACCAAGTGGAAGTGAAAGATCACAGGTCCATTGAATGAATATTTTTTCCTAAGAATGGTACCGGGATGAATGGAGAAATCTCAGATTTCACTATGAGCTTGACGATGATGCCAAGCAATGGCGAATCACCGGCTCTGTGACCGGGCTGAGTTCGTTTGTTGCGGTACTGCGTGCTTATGCATCGGATCCAAATAACGACTGGATCTCCTGCCATCGCAATCTGGGTCCGCACGAATATCTGGAAATCGGCACATGGAGCTCGTCCATCATTGACGGTCATTGGATTGCAGGTCGCTTGAGCGATCTGCTTGGTCTTGCGAGTCGTGTTGAGGCGTGGCTAGACTCTGCACAGAGCGGGGATTCCCTCTTCGTCAGGGCATTCTTCAGCCCGGATTCGCCATACGACGTCTGCCTAACGGTCGCGCCGGTCGCTCTTGATCCATCGTCACTCGACGCTTCACTGGCACCTCGGGCAGATGGATAGTCGTCACAGACAACGTACCCGAATGACCTCGACGAATATGCCGGAACCACCCCTTAGTCCCCTCATACTAAAATCCGCGTGCCTCGGCACCGCGCGCCCGCCTGCGCGCGATGCGCCGCCTGCATGACGCCGGCATCCCGGTCGGGGTGATGGTGGCGCCGGTGATTCCCTGGATCAACGATGCCGAGCTGGAAGCGGTGCTGGAAGCCGCACGCGATGCTGGTGCATCCACCGCCGGCTACGTGCTGCTGCGCCTGCCGCTGGAAGTGGCGCCGCTGTTCCGCGACTGGCTGGACACCCACCATCCGGACCGCGCCACGCACGTGATGAGCACCATCAACCAGCTGCGCGGTGGCAAGGACTACAACAGCGAATTCGGCAGTCGCATGCGCGGCGAAGGCGTCTACGCCGACCTGCTGTCGAGCCGCTTCAAGCTGGCGCGCAAGCGGCTCGGATTCGACGCGCAGAACAGTCATTGGCCGAAGCTGGATTGCGGCAAGTTTTTGCGGCCGTTGCCGCCCCGGGTGGATTCGCCGCAAGGCAGCCTGTTCTGACCCCACTGGACGATGGGCCCGATGCCGACCACTATCGGAAGCACCGAAGGCACGTAGGGAAAGCGGGTGAATGTTGCGGCAGTCACCACGGCGGCCAACGCGACGATCCTCGCCGTAATGAACGAGCAGCGCCGCAGGGTGCTGGCCCACTTCAACGCGCACAAGGCGCTCTCGCCGGAGCGCGCGATCGCGCGTGATGCGTTGGAACCCGCGTTGCACGCCACGCTCGAACAACTGCGTGCGCAGGGCATCATCAAGGACAGCGGTGATGCGCTCAGCTATCTGGATGCCGACGCGCTGCTGGCGCATGAGAAGAAGATGGCCAAGAGTGGACGTATCGCCGTAATGGCGATGGTGCCGGTGTTGGTTGGGGTTGCGGTTGCCGTTGTCGTGGCGATTACATTCTCGCGTTGAGGTTGGCCGGCTTCAGCCAGGTGTGGCAGGAGCCGGCCAGCGGCCGGCACTACCGGGGCGTGCGTCGTATATCCAATGGGTGCGTGGCGCGGTTCAAGCACCTGGATATGGCCCGCCGCCTTCAGTTCCCGCCGAACAGCTTCTGAGCGTTCTGGAACAGCACCCAGCTGGTGGCGATGAACTTGTCGCCGCCGTGCGGACGATTGCCGCGGTGGGTGTGGGTGAACGCGGTCGGCGCGATCAGCAGGCTGCCGGTGCGTGGGGCGATCTTGCGGTCCTGGAACAGGAACTCGGTTTCGCCCTGTTCGAAATCATCGTTGAGATAGAGCGTCCACAACAGGTGGCGATGCAGGGTCTCGGCGGCGGGATCGCGCGGGTACAGTTCGCAATGCCAATAGGGATAACCGCCCTCGCCTGCGGCATACCATTGCAGATTGATGGCACCGGGACGCAGGCAGGTGCGGGCCAGGTCGGACAGCGTTGCATCGTCCATGCCTACGAAATCATCGGCGGCCAATCGACGTGGGCTACCGTCGCTGTCCTGGATCTGCAACATCAACGGCGAGATCAGTGCCTGTGGATAACGGCGTAGATAACTCATCACGCCGCGAAACACCGCCTGCTGCAACTGCATGTCCACATCGCGCCACGCGACATCGCCGCTGATGCGGAGATCCTTGCTGTGCTTGAGTTCCGGGAACACACCGCTGCCTACTTCACCGGGCCGCAACTGCGCACTGGTTCGCATCCTGGCCTGGATGGCGGCACACATCCCGGCGGGGATGGCGTTGTGGATTACTTCGATGAAGTCGGGCGGAGCGTGGGCCGTCATGGGGTCATCCGTGGGCATCTGACCCCGATGGTGACCGCTGCGCTGGCCGATGTCACGCCGTTGCCATGTAGGCATTTCCCTGCCGAAAACGGGACCGGTATCGCACCGGTCCCGTGCTGCGCCCTCAGCCCTGCGCTTCGTCGTGCGCGCGGTGGTAGCGGGTGGCTTCGGCCACTTCATTGCGCGAGCCGAGGAACACCGGCACGCGCTGGTGCAGGTGGTCGGGCTGGATGTCGAGGATGCGCTCGCGCCCGGTGGTGGCCGCGCCGCCGGCCTGTTCGACCAGCAGGCCCATCGGGTTGGCTTCGTACATCAGGCGCAGCTTGCCGGCCTTGGTCGGATCCTTCTGGTCCCACGGGTAGATGAAGATGCCACCGCGGGTGAGGATGCGATGCACGTCGGCGACCATGCTGGCGATCCAGCGCATGTTGAAGTTCTTGCCGCGCGCGCCTTCCTTGCCGGCCAGCAGGTCCTGCACGTAGCCCTGCATCGGGGTTTCCCAATGGCGCTGGTTGGACATGTTGATCGCAAATTCCTGGGTCTCGGCCGGGATCTGAATGTCCGCGGTGGTCAGGACGAACTCGCCCTTCTCGCGGTCCAGGGTGAAGGCATGGGTCCCGTGGCCGACGGTGAGCACCATCTGCGTGCTGGGGCCGTAGATACAGTAGCCGGCAGCAACCTGGCTGGTGCCGGGTTGCAGGAAGCTGTCGTCGTTGGGCTGTTCGGTGCCGGGCGGGCAACGCAGCACGGAGAAGATGGTGCCGACGGACACGTTGACGTCGATGTTGGAGCTGCCGTCGAGGGGATCGAACAGCAGCAGGAAATCGCCGCGCGGGTAGGTGTCCGGGACCGGCTGGCAGTGGTCCATTTCTTCCGAGGCGCAGGCGGCGAGGTGACCGCCCCAGGCGTTCGCTTCGAGCAGGATCTCGTTGCTGATGACGTCGAGCTTCTTCTGGGCCTCGCCCTGCACGTTGCCGGTGCCGGCTTCGCCGAGCACGCCACCGAGTGCACCCTTGCTGACGGCGATGGAGATGCTGGTGCAGGCGCGTGCGACGACGGCGATCAGCTGGCGCAGGTCGGCATTGATGCGGCCTGCGTGCTGCTCTTCGATCAGGTACCGGGTAAGCGACGAACGGGACATGGACTGTGGCTGCCAAAGACGTTTGGGGGCCATATTGTCGCCGGTCGTCCATGGCATTACGAGGCAGGCGGGGGACACCGCACCAGACCCTGTAGAGCCGAGCCATGCTCGGCTGCCTTTGGCACAGTCTCCGGCAGGGCGAGCAGCCGAGCATGGCTCGGCTCTACCGGGTCTGGTGGCGCCGCGGCAACAGGAGGGACGTCGGCAGCGCGATGGGTACGTCGCCAACAGCAGAACGGCCGCACAAGGCGGCCGTTCTTCATTGCACTGTCGCGTGCGTCAGCCCTTGGCGACGGTCGACACGGCCTTGGCCACGTATTCCAGGTTGCCCTGGTTGAGCGCGGCCACGCAGATGCGGCCGGTGCCGACGGCGTAGATGCCGAACTCGTCGCGCAGGCGGTCCACCTGCGGGCGGGTCAGGCCGGAGTAGGAGAACATGCCGGCCTGGTCGTTGATGAAGGCGAACTCCGGCGCGCCGGCGGCGACCAGCTTGTCCACCAGACCATGACGCAGGGCGTGGATGCGCTCGCGCATCTCGGTCAGTTCCGCTTCCCACACCTGGCGCAGTTCCACGCTGTTGAGCACGCCGGCCACCAGCGCCGCACCGTGGTTGGACGGGCTGGAGTAGATGGTGCGGATGATGCGCTTGACCTGCGACTGCACGGCCTTGGCCGCATTCGCGTCCGGGGCCACCACCGACAGCGCGCCGATGCGCTCGCCGTACAGCGAGAACGACTTGGAGTACGAGTTGGCGACCACGAAGCTGTCGATGCCGGCCTCGGCGATGATGCGCACCGCAGCGCCGTCTTCGCTGATGCCCTTGTCGAAGCCCTGGTAGGCCATGTCGATGAACGGGAACAGCTGGCGGTCCTTCAACAGCGCGGCCACCTGCTTCCACTGCGCGACGGTGAGGTCGGCACCGGTCGGGTTGTGGCAGCACGCGTGCAGCAGCACCACCGTGCCCGGCTGCAGCTTGCCCAGGTCGGCGAGCATCGCCTCGAAGTCCACGCCGTGGGTGGTCGGGTCGAAGTAGCTGTACTCGACGACCTCGAAACCGGCGGCGCCGAATACGGCGCGGTGGTTTTCCCAACTCGGGTTGCTGATGGCGATGGTGGCGTGCGGCAGCAGCCGGTGCAGCAGGTCCGCACCCACGCGCAGCGCGCCGCTGCCGCCGATGGTCTGCGAGGTGGCGACGCGGCCGGCGGCCAGCAGCGGCGAATCCTTGCCGAACACCAGTTCGCGGGTGGCCTGGTTGTAGGCCGGCAGCCCGTCGATCGGCAGGTAGCCGCGCGGTTTGGCTTCGTTGGCCAGCTGCTGTTCGATCTGCTTGACGGCGCGAAGCAGCGGAATGCGGCCGCTCTCGTCGTAGTAGATGCCCACACCCAGGTTGACCTTGGTCGAGCGGCTGTCGGCGTTGTATGCCTCGGTCAGGCCCAGGATCGGGTCGCCTGGGACCAGTTCCACATTTGCAAAGAAGGACACGGCGGTACTCATTCGGATGACGGAAGGGGGGAGGATGTCGCGACGCGCGGTGCGGCCGGTCCGGCCACAACCGGGCCATCGTAACAAAGCCACGCCGAGGGCGCGGCGGCCACCGTCACGTTGGCTTCCGTACCATGGCGTGCGGCGCCCCACATCGCCGAGGACCCCAGATCGCATGTTCCGCTTATCCCCGTTTGTCCCGTCCTGCGCGCTGCTTTCGGCAGTGCTGCTGCCGAACCCGGCACAGGCCGCATCCACGCCCGATCAGTCCCCCGAGGTAGCGCGGCTGCCCACGGTTCAGGTGCAGGCCGCGCGGGTGCAACAGGTGGACGATGTCGACCTGCCGGCCTCGATCAGCACGGTGTGGCTGGACGACGAGGCCAACGGCGCCCTGGCGCAGGTATCCGAGGCGCTGGGCGGCATCCCCGGCGTGGTCGCCCGCGACCGCCAGAACTACGCACAGGACACCCAGCTGTCGATCCGCGGCTTTGGCGCGCGCTCGACCTTCGGGGTGCGCGGGGTGCGGGTGCTGGTCGATGGCGTGCCGGCGACCATGCCCGACGGCCAGGGCCAGCTCTCGCATGCGAGCCTGCTCTCAGCCCAGCGCGTGGACGTGCTGCGCGGGCCGTTCTCGGCGCTGTACGGCAATTCCTCCGGCGGCGTGGTGCAGGTGTGGAGTGCCGAGGGTGCGCCGGGCGATCCCTGGCGGTTGCGACTGGATACCGGCAGCGACAACACGCTCAGCGCCGGCGCGCAGCTGCGCGGCCAGCAGGGGCCGATCCGCTACAACGTGGCCGCCAACCACTTCCGCACCGATGGCTGGCGCGAGCACAGCGCCGCGCGCCGCGAGTCGGTCAATGCGCGGTTGGGGACCGACGTGGGCGGTGGCCAGCTTGATCTGGTGCTGAACTACTTCGACTCGCCCGATGCGCAGGATCCCCTCGGGCTGAGCCGCGCGCAGGTCAATGCCGATCCGCGCCAGGCCACGGCGGTGGCCGAGCAGTACAACACGCGCAAATCCGTTCGCCAGGCCCAGGCCGGGCTGGTGTTCACCCGTACCGATGGGGCGCACACGTGGCGGGCCATGGGCTATGCCGGGCAGCGCAGCGTGGAGCAGTACCTGGCGATTCCGCCGACGCCGCAGGCCAACCCACTGCATGCCGGCGGAGTGATCGACCTGGACGGCGACTACGGCGGGGTGGACGCGCGCTGGAGCTGGCACGGTGACTGGGCCGGGCGACCCCTGGATCTGGTGATCGGCGCCAATGCCGACCGTCAGGCGCAGGATCGCCGGGGTTACGAGAATTTCGTCGGCGATCAGGTCGGCATCAAGGGCCGCCTGCGCCGCAACCAGGCCGACCGTGTCGAGAACGTGGACCAGTTTGCCCAGGCCTGGTGGCAGTGGGCACCGCGCTGGTCGCTGCTGCTCGGCGTGCGCCACAGCACGGTACGGTTCCGCTCCAACGACCACTTCATCACCGCCACCAACCCCGACGACAGCGGCTCGCGCCGCTACGACGCCACCACGCCGGTGGCCGGGGTGGTATTCCGCGCGACCGATGCCTGGCGGTTGTACGCCTCGGCCGGGCGCGGCTTCGAGACCCCCACCTTCAACGAGCTGGGCTACCGCGCCGATGGCCAGGCCGGGCTGGCGCTGGACCTGTCGGCGGCCCGCAGCCGTAACCTGGAAGTAGGCAGCAAATGGCACGCGCAGAGCGGGGCAAGGCTGGAGGCGGCGCTGTTCCGCGCCGACACCGATGACGAACTGGCGGTGGCCAGCAACACCGGTGGCCGTGCCACCTACCGCAACATCGGCCGCACCCGCCGCCAGGGCCTGGAGGCAAGCTACGTGCAGCCGCTGGGCGCGCAGATGGAACTCGCGCTAGCATACACCTACCTGGAAGCGACCGTGCGCGACCCCTACGTGCTGTCCGGGGCGACCGTCGTTGCTGGTTCGAGGCTGCCCGGCGTGCCGGAGCAGCAGTGGAACGCGCGCCTGCAATACCGCCCGGGCGCGTGGCAGTGGGCGGCCGAGGTGGTGGCCTCCGGCGACACGGTGGTCAATGACCTGGCCACCGACAAAGCGGCCGGCTACGCACTGTTGAACCTCGAGGCGGCGCGCCGCTGGCAGCTGGCCCAGGGCACGCTGCGGGCCTTCGCGCGCCTGGACAACGTGCTGGACCAGCGCTATATCGGCTCGGTGATCGTCAACGACGGCAATCAGCGTTATTTCGAGCCGGGCCCGGATCGCCGGGTCAGCGTGGGCCTGCAGTGGCAGTGGGCGCCGTAAGGATCATTCAGGCGCCCGCTTGAACCCTGCCAACCGACGGTTGGCACCTACTTCGGCACCTTTGCCGGGACGAACGGCGAGGTCGGATCGCTGGCCGGGAAGGTTTCTTCCAGTGCCTGGTCCTGGTTGTCGCTGGCGTGCTGCTTGCGCTGCAGGCGCTGGTGCTCGTCTTCGCGGCGATGGTGACCGGCCGGACCTTCGCTGCCGGGGGTGAGGTCCTTGCGGTCGCGCGAGGGGGCTGCCGGGGCCACCGCCACCGGCAGATGGTCCGGCTCGGGCGGCGCGGGCATGCCGGCGCCGCGGTCTTCGGCATCCTGGTTGTCATGTTTGGCGTGTTGTTCGCCAGGCACCGGGGTGCTGGCTTCGCGCAGGGGATCGCGTGGCATGGAAATAACTCCGGAACGGGAGCACTACTACAGCGCGATGGCGGTGAAGTCGCTGCGAATCCGCAGCACTGAACGGATCTGTCACGGCTGGCTAACGGGGCCGGGACTATTCCTGCCTGCCCCAGTACCGCCGGAGTCGTGTCATGCCCCGCCTGGACCGTCGTGCCGCCCCCGCGTTGTTCAGCGCCTACCCGCAGCCGCCCCGGACCACGCGCCGCGTGCGTCGCGAGCGCACCGAGGAAGCCCAGGCGGTCGCACAGGACTACCTGCAGTACATGCGCAGCGATTACGAACGGCGGCGCGGCCACGGCCACCGCAGTTGGCGCGACCTGTACCCGGCCTATGCCTTCGCGCTGACCACCCATTACGCCGATTGGCCACGCGGCAACGATGAAGACACCGCCGGTGAGCTGGCCGAGCACTGGGAGCAGATGCGCGGGCAGTCGCGGCTGGGCTGGGCGCAGGCGCGCGGCATCGTCGAGGACGCCTGGCTGGCACTGGACCACATGCCGCCGACCGCCGTGCACGGGTTGCTGCAGTAACGCGTAAAGGGCGCCTGCACGGGGCGGACACGGGCGTTTCACGTGGGCGGGGGTACAGCTTGCCGTTCTCTTCCACGCTGGAGCAGCACCGCCATGGCCCGACCGATCTGGACCGGAACCTTGTCCTTTGGGTTGCTCAATGTCCCGGTGTCGCTGATGTCCGGCGAACGCAAGGTGGACCTGCAGTTCCGCATGCTCGACTCGCGCGATCGCAAGCCGATCCGCTTCGAGCGGGTCAACGCCGATACCGGCGAAGAAGTGCCGTGGAAAGACATCGTCAAGGCCTACGAGTACGACAAGGGCAGCTACGTGGTGCTGGAAGAGGACGACATCCGCTCGGCCGCGCCGGAAAGCCATGAGGCGGTGGAGGTGGAGACCTTCGTCGACGCCTCCACCATCGACCCGCGTTACTACGAGAAGCCCTACCTGCTGGTACCTGCCAAGAAGGCCGAGAAGGGCTACGTTCTCCTGCGCGAAACCCTGCGCAAGACCGGCAAGGTCGGCATTGCGCGGGTGGTGGTGCGGACCCGCGAGTACCTGTGCGCGGTGATGCCGCACGGCGACGGGTTGGTGCTGATGATTCTGCGCTACCCGCAGGAACTGGTCGATCCGGAAGACTACAAGCTGCCCGCCGGCAGCCTGGCCGAGTACCGCATCAGCAGCAAGGAAACGGCCATGGCCGAACAACTGATCGATTCGATGTCCGGTGAGTGGAAGCCCGATGACTACCACGACGAGTTCCGCGAGCGTCTGCAGACGCTGCTGACCAAGCGGATCAAGTCCAAGGGGGGCACCACCAAGGTGGAGGATGAACCCGCGCCGCGCGAGGACGATGCCACCAACGTGGTGGACTTCATGTCGCTGCTGCAGAAGAGCCTGGATGCGAAGAAGCGCACGCCGCCGAAGAAGACGGCCGTGACGGCGGCGCCGAAGAAGTCGGCGGCGAAGAAAGCCAAACCCGCCAAAAAAGCCGCGAAGGCGACCAAGAAGACGGCCACGCGCAGCACCACGCGCAAGGCCGGGTAAGCGCAGATGTCACTGCAGGAATACCGCCGCAAACGCCGCTTTGATGGCACCCCCGAGCCCGATGCCGAGCGCACCGGTGCACCGGCGCGACGCCCGATCTTCGTGGTGCAGCTGCATCACGCCAGTTCCCGTCACTACGATTTCCGCCTGGAAGCCGATGGCGTGCTCAAGAGCTGGGCGGTGCCGAAGGGGCCGTCGCTGCGCGTGGGCGAGAAGCGCCTGGCGGTGGAAGTGGAAGACCATCCGCTGTCCTATGCGACGTTTGAAGGCGATATCCCTAGCGGCCACTACGGCGCCGGACATGTGGATGTGTACGACCACGGCACCTGGGCGTGCGACGGCGATCCGCTCGAGGCGATCGCCGCCGGCAAGCTCGACTTCGTCCTGCACGGCGAGCGGCTCAAGGGCGGATGGAAGCTGGTGCGTACCGCGATGAAAGGCAAGCAGCACCAGTGGCTGCTGATCAAGCGCGACGATGACGATGCACGCGATGCGGAGGCCGATGACATGCTCGATACAGCGCCTGCTCGGCGTACGACTGGCAAGCGTACTGCTGCCTCGACAACCCGCACCGGCACCGGCAAGGCAGTGAAGACGGTCGCCAAGGCGCCGGCGGCACGCAAGGCCGACGCACGTTGGCACAAGCGCGCGCTGGCGCTGCCGGAGGCACGCGACACGCCTTATCCGCAGGGCTTCAAACCACAGTTGACCGACCACCGTGCCACCGCACCGGAGGGCGATGGCTGGTTGCACGAGATCAAATGGGACGGCTACCGTCTGCTGGCCGAGGTCAGCGACGGCGTGGTGTCCCTGCGCTCGCGCGGTGGCCTGGACTGGACCGATGACTTCCCCGAAGTGGTACAGGCGATTGCCGCGCTGCCGGTGCGCGACCTGCGACTGGATGGCGAGCTGGTGGTACTGGACGCGCAGGGCCGCAGCGACTTCACCGCGTTGCAGAAGGTGATTGATGGCACGGCCAGACAACCCTTGCGCTACGTGGTGTTCGACATGCCCGGTATTGCCGGCGTCGACATCAGCCGCGCGCCCTTGCTGGCCCGCAAGGCGCTGCTCAAGGACCTGATCGGCCCCGCGCCGGGCACCCTGGCCTACAGCGAGCACGTGCTCGATCATGGTCCGCAGGTGTTCGCCGCCAGTGGCGATGCGGGCTACGAGGGCATCATCAGCAAGCGGGTGGATGCGGTCTACGTCAACACGCGATCGCCGACCTGGATCAAGATCAAGCATGAAAATACCGATGAATTCCTGATCGTCGGCTACACCGAACCCAAGGGATCGCGCACCGGCTTCGGATCGCTGTTGATGGCCACCCCGGACAAGGGCGGCCTGCGCTATGTGGGCCGTGTCGGCACCGGTTTCGACGATGCGTTGCTGCGTGCGCTGACCCGCCAGCTCAGCGCGCTGGCGGTGAAAGACGCGGCGGTCGCCCTGCCCGCGCATGTGCCCTTCCCGGCGCGCAGCGTGCACTGGGTGAAACCGGTGCTGGTGGCCGAGGTCGCTTTCCGCGGCTGGGCCAAGGAAGGGTTGCTGCGCCAGGCCAGTTTCAAGCGGCTGCGCGAGGACAAGGCCGCGAAGGATCTGGGCGGTGCGGCGAAGGTGCCAGCCAAGGAAAAAAAGACCACCGCCGGCAAGATCACGACGAAGGCAGGCGCTGCGGCCAAAACGCGCGCTGTCGCCGAAAACGCTGGCGACGTGAACATCAGTCACCCCGAACGCGTGGTGTTCGCCAAGGCGAAGATCACCAAGGGCGAGGTGGCCGACTACTACCGGCAGATGGCGCGCTGGGTGCTGCCCGAAGTTGCCCGGCGGCCGCTGTCGCTGCTGCGTTGTCCGGATGGCGTGGACAAGCCGTGCTTCTTCCAGAAGCACCATGGCACGGGCCTGGGCGAGGCCGTAGGGGCCATTCCGCTGGAACAGAAGAGCGGGCGCGAAGACTACCTCTACATCGAGGACCTGATGGGCCTGCTGCAGCTGGTGCAGATGAACACGCTAGAGCTGCACCCGTGGGGTGCCACGGTGGCCGATCCCGAGCGCCCGGACCGGCTGGTGTTTGATCTGGATCCCGGCGAGGGCGTCACCTGGGCGCAGGTCAAGACCGCCGCGCGCGATGTGCGCGACCGGTTGCTGGAGACCGGGCTGCAGAGCTTTGTGCGGCTGTCCGGTGGCAAGGGCGTGCATGTGGTGGTGCCGCTGCAGCCCAGGGCCGACTGGGCGCAGGCCAAGGACTTCTGCGAGGCGTTCGCGCAGGCCATGGCCGAGCACGCGCCGGAGCGCTACGTGGCCACCATGAGCAAGGCCAAGCGTACCGGCGTGATCTTCATCGACTGGCTGCGCAACGCACGCGGTGCCACCAGTGTGTGCTCCTGGTCGCTGCGGGCGCGCCCGGGTGCGGGCGTGGCAGTGCCGTTGCGCTGGGAAGAACTGGGCCGGGTGACCGCTGCCGACGCGTTCCCGTTGGCCAAGGCGCTGCAGCGGGCGCAGCGGTTGAAGCAGGATCCGTGGGACGGAATCGACGCGGTGAAGCAGGTGCTGCCGGGCGCGTGACGCAGGGGCGCGTCATCGCCATTGCGCGGCCCGCCCGGCCTGCCGCCACGCCTCGTCGCACGCTCCCGTCAACGCGGCCGGTAGCGCGCGCCCAGCCAGATACCGGCCGCCTGGAACGGCAGCGCGATGAGCAGCACGGTGACGAACCAGAATGGGAAGTCGCTGCCCAGGTCCCAGGCCGCATAGACCGACGCGGCGGCGATCACTGCCCAGACCACCCCGCCGTGCATGTAGGGCGCGTTCGGCGCGTAGCGCGCCGCGAAGGCCGTGGCGGCCACGCCGCCAAGGATCGTCCAGGCCAGGTCCCACGCCAGCCGCGCCTGCCCGCCTTCGCCCAGCCCGATCCACGGTGCGATCCAGCCGGCGGCGCCGCTGACCATGCCCAGCACGAACACTGCCACGACCACGCACAGGATGGAGAGCACGACGGTCTTGGCAAGCGACAACGGGGACATGGGGATTCCGGAGACGACGAACGTGCGCCCATTATGGACGCACGCCATGCCTCAGACCCTCCCGGACGGCCTCAACGACGCCCTCTGGGCCAAGCCGCGCACCGGCACCGAGCCTGCACCCGGTGTCAGCCGACCAGCGCGGCCGAATCGCGGGCCAGCTGCTCGATCCCGGCCCAGTCGCGCGCCTGCAGCAGCGCACGCGTGGTCAGCCAGGAACCGCCCACGCACAGCACGTTGGGCAGGTGCAGGAAATCGCGCGCGGTCTGCGCGGTGATCCCACCGGTCGGGCAGAAGCGCACGTCGCCGAATGGCCCGTTCCACGCCGACAGCATTGCCGCGCCGCCGGCCTGCACCGCCGGGAAGAACTTGAAGGTATCCAGCCCGTGTTCCAGGCCGAGCATCAGCTCGGACGACGTCGCCACGCCGGGCAGGAACGGCAGGTCGGTATCGCGCGCGGCCGCATACAGGCGCGCGGTGGCGCCCGGCGATACCGCGAAACGTCCGCCCACCTGCTTGACCTGTTCCATGTGCGCGGCACTCAGCACGGTGCCGGCACCCACCACGGCATCGGGCACGGCCTCGACCATCGCCTTGATGGCGTCCATCGCCACCGGCGTGCGCAGGGTCACCTCGATCACCGGCAGGCCGCCGTTGAACAATGCGCGCGCCACCTCGACCGCGTCGTCGACGTTCTCCGGGGTGAACACCGGAATCACCGGGGCCAGCTTCAGGACTGCGCGTACGCGTGGATCAGCGCCGGACATCGAATCGCTCCTCGCCCGTGAGGGCCATGATGTCAGCCTCGCTGACAGGGTTGAAATCGCCGGGGATCGAGTGCTTCAGGCAGCCAGCAGCCAGGCCGAAGCGCACGATCGCATCCGGCGCGAAGCCGCGCATCATGCCATGCAGGATGCCGGCGGCGAAGGCGTCGCCGCCGCCGATGCGATCCACGATGCCGAGCATGTCGCGGGTCGGCGCCACCGCGCGGGTCCCATCGCGACCGAGCAGCATCGCCCCCAGCGCATGGTTGTCCACGCTGTGCGGGGTGCGCTGGGTGCAGGCCATCCACTGCAGCCGCGGAAACGCGGCGAACGCCTGCGCGGCGGCCGCATCCACGCGCTCGGCCAACTGCGCCTGCGGGAACTCCCCGCCGAGTACCACGCCGATATCGCGGTAGTCGGCGAACAGCACGTCGGCGCAGGCGAACAGCTCGCGCAGGATCCCGGCCGCATCGCCCTGCCAGCGCGCCCACAGCGACGGACGGAAATTGCCGTCGAAAGACACCTTCACCCCACGCGCGCAGGCGGCGCGCGCCGCCACCAGCGTGGCCTCGGCCATCGCCGGATTGAGCGCCGGGCTGACCCCGGACAGGTGCAGCCAGTCGGCGTTGGCCAGCAGCGTGTCCCAGTCGTAATCGGCGGCACTGCTGCTGGCAAACGCCGAATCGGCGCGGTCGTAGACCACTTCGCTGGCGCGCTGCACCGCACCGGTGGTGAGGAAGTACAGGCCCATGCGCCCCGGCCGTACCTGCACATGGCCGGTGTCCACGCCGTGCCGGCGTAGTTCACCGGCGACGAACTGGCCCAGCGGATTGGCCGGCAGCGTGCTGACCATCGCCACCGTATGTCCCAGATGGGCCAACGACACCCCGACATTGGCTTCGGCGCCCCCCGGATGCACCGCCAGCTGCGCACTCTGCAGCAGCAGCTCGCGGCCCGGTGCGCTCATGCGCAGCAACAACTCCCCAAAACAGACGACGCGACTCATGATCATGGATCCTTGTGAAAGCGAGGGCCGGTGGAACGTCGCCCAGGAAGAATGGCTAGCGGTGTCATTCTAGCCTTGCGGCGCCTGCCGTCCACCTGGGGAAATGTCGAAAGCTTTGTCCCGCAAGCCTCCAGGGGACATTCAAAATCTGTTGCGCTGCAAGATGCTCCTTCTGGAACGGGCTGTTAACGTCCGCCCTGACCAGCGGTGTCATTGCACTGACATGTCGCCGGATTGCTGTTTCATGTAGCACCTTGGGAGAGGGAAAACATGCATTCTCGAAACATCCAGAAAAAGACACCGGTTACCTTGCTTGCCCTGTCGATCTGCCTGGCGCTGAGTGGTACCGCGCTGGCTCAGGAAACGCCCACCGGCACGGCCACCGACCTGGACACCGTGACCGTCACCGGCTACCGCGCCAGCGTCGAAAAGGCCTTGGACATCAAGCGCGGCGAAGCCGGCGTGGTCGATGCGATTGTCGCCGAAGACATCGGCAAGTTCCCGGATCTCAACCTGGCCGAATCGCTGCAGCGCATTCCGGGCGTGGTGATCACCCGTGAAGCCGGCGAAGGCCGCAACATCTCCGTGCGCGGCCTCGGCCCGGATTTCACCCGGGTGCGCATCAACGGCATGGAAGCGCTGACCACCGTCGGCGCCGGCGACCAGAGCGGCGGCACCAACCGCGGCCGCGGCTTCGACTTCAATGTGTTCGCCTCGGACCTGTTCTCACAGCTGCTGGTGCGCAAGACCGCCTCGGCCGACGTGGAAGAGGGCTCGCTGGGTGCCACGGTCGACCTGCGCACCGCGCGCCCGTTCGACTACGACGGCTTCACGTTTGCCGCCAGCGGCCAGGCCAGCTACAACGCCATGGCTGAAAAGGCCGATCCGCGCGTGGCCGCACTGATCTCCAACACCTTCGCCGATGGCACCTTCGGTGCGCTGTTGTCGGTGGCCTATTCCGAGCGCCAGGCGCTGGAAGAAGGCTCCAACACCGGGCGCTGGGCCAACGGCCCGAGCAACAACAACTTCAACGCGGCCTCGCCGTTCGCCGCTGCCCGCAGCGCCGCCGTGTACCACCCGCGCTTCCCGCGCTACGTACAGATGGAACACGAGCAGAAGCGCCTGGGCGTGACCGGCACCCTGCAGTGGAAGCCCACCGACGCGACCGAAATCTCGCTGGACACCCTGTATTCCAAGATCGACGCCAAGCGCGACGAGCACTACATCGAGGCGATTTCCTTCAGCCGCGGCACCAGCACCAACCCGCGCCTGGTCGGCAAGCCGGCGATGATCGTCAAGAACGGCGCGATCGAGAACAACGCGCTGGTCTACGGTGAGTTCGACAACGTCGACATCCGCACCGAAAACCGCCATGACGAGTGGAGCACCGAGTTCAAGCAGGTCGCGTTGAACGGCCAGCACCGTTTCGGCGATGACTTCACCTTGTCCGGCAAGGTCGGCATCTCGCGCTCCAAGCACGAGAACCCGATCCAGACCACGATCATCATGGACAAGTACGACGTCGACAATTACAGCTACGACTACCGGGGCAACAGCCGGTTCCCGACGCTGAACTACGGCATCGACCCGACCAACCCGGCCGGCTGGGAACTGGCCGAAATCCGCCTGCGTCCGCAGTACGTGGACAATGACTTCGACACCGGCCAGATCGACTTCAACTGGAACATCAGCCCCGGCTTCCGCCTGAAGGGCGGCATCCTGGCCAAGAATTACACCTTCAAGACGGTCGAGATGCGCCGCGCCAGCGAGCTGGCCGTGCCCAACTTCCCCAACGGCAGCAAGATCGTGCCGGTGGACATGACCCAGCAGGAAGGCCTGAAGGGCATCACCGGCAACCCCAACAACTGGGTGGTGCCCAACCTCGATGCGATCGCCGACCAGTTCGACATCTACAGCAACAGCGGCATCTTCGCCGTCGCCCCGCGCGCCAACAACGTGCGCAGCGTGGACGAAGAGGATCGCGGCGGCTACCTGATGGGCGAGTTCTCCACCGAACTGGGCAGCATCCCGTTCTCGGGCAATTTCGGCGTGCGCTATGTGCGCACCAAGCAGACCGCCACGGGTCTGTCCACGTTGACCACCACCACGGTCTCCACCACCGCCGAGCGCACTTACGACGACACCCTGCCCTCGTTCAACCTGGTGGCCGAAATCACCCCGGACTTCCTGATCCGCCTGGGTGCGGCCAAGGTGATGAGCCGTCCGGGCCTGGGCAACCTGACCCCCGGTTCCACCGTGGCCGTTGCCGGCGCGGCGCGCACCATCGCCACCGGCAACCCGGACCTGGACCCGATCCGCGCCACCAACGTGGACCTGGGCTTCGAGTGGTACTTCGCCGAAGGTGCCATGGCCGGTGTCGGCCTGTTCTACAAGGACATCGAGACCTTCATCCAGACCACGCGCGAGACCCACCCGTACAGCTTCAGCGGTCTGCCCGACGCGCTGCTGATCGGGACCGGCGCCAGCCCGGACAGCGACTTCACCTACACCAAGCCGGTGAACACCCCGGGCGGTGAACTCAAGGGCGTGGAGGTCAACTACACCCAGCCGTTCACCTTCCTGCCGGGCAAGTGGTCCAACCTGGGCGTGCAGCTCAATTACACCTGGGTGGACTCGCAGATCCAGTACATCAATTCCAGCGGCCAGCCGGTGCTGAAGGCCGACCTGACCGGCCTGTCGCGCAACTCGTGGAATGCCACGCTGTTCTACGAAGGCAAGGTGTTCTCCGGCCGCGTTTCGGCGACCAACCGCGATGACTACCTGACCCAGGTCACCGGTACCGAAGCCGGCTTCAACCTCGATGGCTACCACGGCATGACCGGCACTACCTTCATCGATGCGTCGATCCGCTATGCGATCAACGAGAAGCTGGAGCTGAGCCTGGAAGGCATGAACCTGACCAACGAAGCCAGCGACGAGTGGGTCTACTCGCCGTCCACCGGCCAGCTGCCGCTGCAGTACACCGAGACCGGACGTCAGTTCATGCTCGGCGTGCGTTACAAGTTCTGATCCACACCAGACGGCGGCGGCGCGAGCGATCGCGCCGCCGCTGTTGCGTCGCAAGATGTTGGGGAACGTCGGCTTTGCTAGCGTGCGTTGCGTGCAGGACACGCGGCGGGGAGGCTGCGCGCCCGCACGCAGCGCACCGGCACTGCCTTCGATCCAGCTCCCCGCGCCACCGCCGTAACGTTGAGCTGTCGAAAGGAACCTGCCATGCCGCTGCACGCTGTCCGTTCGCCCCGTCGCACCCGTCTTTCGGCCAGCCTGCTGTGGATGCTGCTGGGAGGCAGCGCCGGCGCCTGGGCACAGCCGGCACCGCAGCTGCTGTTCCACGTCTCGGCCGACAACGGCTTTACCGCCGACACCGCGCAGGGCGATGCGGTCCCCAATTTCCTGGACAAGGTCAAACGCGTGCCCGATGGCGCGCGCGGATCAGCGATCCAGTGGGAAGACGACGGCGTGCTCTCGTGGAACGCGCCCGGCAACATCCAGGCCCAGCGTGGCACGCTCGGCTTCTTCTGGCGCCCCCGCTATGCGGTGGGTGAAGCGCCGTTCGTGATTTTCCGGGTCGGCTACGCCGACCACAGCAGCTGGGACATGGCCTGGCTGCGCATCGACTGGAACGGCCACGGCTTCGACGCGTTCGTCACCGACGCCAACCTGGCCCGCACGCGGGTTTCCTTCACGCTCGACCACACTCCCTCACCGCAGCAGTGGCAGCACATCGCCTTCGGTTGGGACGAGGACCACGGCGTACGCCTGTACGTCGATGGCAAGGAAGTGGCACGCCAGGAAACCACCGCCGATTACGACGCCGCGCTCGACCAGCTCGGCTTGGCCGGGCGGGTGATGGCGCCCTACCAGGTGCAGAGCCGCTACAACTTCCTGCGTGGCAGCGACCTGGACGAGATCCGCGTCTACGACCGCCTGCTCGACCCGGCCGGCATGGCCGCGCTGGCACGCAATACGGCACCGACCACGGCCGTGGCCGCGCCCGATCCGATGCGTGCCTGGCGCCATCGCTTCGGCTGGGACAACGCGGCGCCTCCAGCGCTGACTGCACCGACCACGCGCATCCGCAAGGTCGAGTTCGCCGATACCAAGGACCACAAGCAGTGGATGTGGAAGGCCACCGACGGCATCGCCGAGACCACCTGGCCCGGCGTGTACAACCGTTCGCGACTGCCCGGCCGCAACGACTACTTCCAGCTGCCGGACTGGAACACCTACGTCGACGGCGGGAAGCAGCTTGACCTGACCCTGCCGCCGGGTGAGACCGTCAACCGCATCGAAGTGCGCGGCGCCGCGTTCGGCACGCTCAGCCATGGCGACGACGGCCAGTCGCCGACGCCGCTGCTGCAGCGCCGCCAGGGCGTGGTGCGCAGCGTCGATGACATCCCCGCGCAGACCGGCGGCGTACTGCACTTTCGCAATACCGAACAGGAAACCCCCATCCAGGAAATCTGGGCCTACGACGTCAGTGCGGCGCCCGAGCCCGCCGGCACGGTCAAGCAGCGCTACGTCATCGACAGCCAGGCCCTGCCGGACTACCTCAACATCGCCGGCCTGCGGCAGTACATCGACGGCCGTTTCCCGGCGGCCGAACGCAGCACGGTGATGGCCCTGCCCAAGGGCGCCGGTTCGCGTCGCCGCAGTGCCGATACCCTGCCCGCGCAGCCGCTGCCGATCGTGCACGTGCTGATCCCTTCCGGGGTGGCCGATGCGCCGGCCGCGCAGCCGTTGATCCGCAGCTGGGCCTACAGCTGGGAGAACATGCATGACGGCCTGGACGGCGTGGCCATCGACCTGCCCGCGCTGGACCTGCCCGCCACGATCGACGGCCTGATCCCGCTCAACCTCCGCATCAAGGACCCGATCTGGCCGGCGCGCGACATGATCGATGTGTCGGTATCGGTCAAACCGGGCGAAAAGCGCACGCTGTGGCTGGACCTGCGCGACCGCATCCTCACCGCCGACAGCCTGTGGCTGTCCATCGCCTCGGCCGCACCGGGCTTCAACGCCGCCTCGCTGGACGGTGCGGAGATCCGCATGGTCTACAAGGACCGCGAAGAAGCCAAGCAGGAGCACGTGGCCGACCGCTTCAACCAGGCGCGCGACAACTGGGGCTTTCTCGTCGAGGAACACACCACCTCCAAGCGCCAGCGTCTGTATGCACGCGTCTATGCCGACCTGACCGATCTGCTGCGGGTCGATCCGGACCACGAACTCGGCCGGCTGTACTGGAACTACATCAGCTACAACAGCCAGGGCAAACCGCCCTTCGTCGCGCCGATAGCGCCCAAGGGCGTGCCGCAGTGGGCATTCGCGCAGACCGAAGACCTCAAATACGTACGTCGCTTCGTGGACTGGTGGATCGACAACCGCCAGATCGCCTACGGCGACTTCGGTGGCGGCATCTCCGATGATTCCGACCTAACCCAGCAGTGGCCCGGGTTGGCATTGATGGGCGTGCAGCCGGACCGGCTCAATGCCTCGCTCACCGCGCTGTCCGATGCGGTGTACCGCAATGGCATGTTCAGCAATGGCCTGAGCACCATCGAAACCGACGAGCTGCATGCCTACGAGGAAGGCATCAACACCAACAGCGCCATGCTCTACCTCAACTGGGGCGACCCGCTCACCGTCGAGCGGCTGATGGAGACGGTGAAGGCCTTCGACGAACGCATCATCCTGCCCAACCCGCAGGGCCAGCTGCTGTTCTCCAGCAACTGGTACGGCGGTAACAAGGTCTACCGCGAGCCGAACTGGCAGTGGCAGAAGCCGTACTCGTTCCCGGCGCTGCATCCGGCGTTCCTGATCGGCCAGTACAACGCCGATGCCACCAGCCGCAAGCTGGTCACCGGCCTGGCCGACAGCTACCTCGCCCATGCCTACACCGACGACAAAGGGCGCTGGGCGCTGCCCAACGAGATCCACTGGGCCACGGGCAAGACCCGCGGCGGCGAGCTCAACAACGGGTCCGGCGGTGGCGATGTCATGCACACCTTCTGGGCCGCGTGGCGTTGGAGCGGCGATGCGAAGTACCTCAAGGCGCTGGACTATCGCGTCGAGCGCGGCGGCCCGGGTGCGTTGTCCAACCTGGGCGAGAACTACGTGGAGGTGCTAGGCCGGGGCGGGGAGTGGAACCCGCGCCTGATCGCCGATGCCGATGCGGGCACTACCGGCTTCTCCAGCCTGATGGCGTGGCAGGCCAGTGGCGACAAGAAATACCTTGAAGCCCTGCACGCCGACGGCATCCAGGCCAAGGCGCAACGCGAGTACATGAATACCGAAGGCCATTGGTGGTCCGACCGGGTCGAAGCGCCGAGCGAGTTCCTCCAGCGTGCACGGCTGGGCGGCATCGCGCTCAAGCGCAACCAGAGCTGGCCGGGGCACACCGTGAGCTGGCGCTTCGCCCAGCCCGATGCCGCCGAACAGGTGGCGCTGCTGGTGCACGCGCCGTCGCCGGCGCGCTTCAAGGTGATCGCCTACAACCTGGGCAAACGCGCGGTGGAAGCGGACATGACCGCCTGGAATGTCACCGCCGGGCAGTGGCGGATGACCAGCGGCATTGACCGCGATGGCGATGACCGCATCGACGGCAAGGCCAGTGTGCGTGAGCTGACGCTGGAGCGCAGCGCGTCCACGGTGCTGCGCTTTTTCCCCGGCCAGGCCCAGGTGTTCGAGTTCGAGCTGGTGCAGGCCGGGCAGCCGGTCGAGCAGCGCCCCGACCTGGGCATCGGTCGCGGCGATGTGCGTGTCGATGCGGGCCAGGTGCAGGTGACCGTGCACAGCCTGGGGCATGTGGCCACCGGCGCGGGCGTGGTGCTGCTGGAAGACGCCAACGGGCGCGAGATCGCCCGCAGCGCGGTGCCGACAATGGCCGCGCCCAGTGACCTGGTGCCGAAGACCCATACGCTGCGCCTGCCGTTGCCGTTGGGAAAGCACAGCGGCCTGCGCGTGCGGGTGATGCTGGCCGATGGCGGCGCCGAGGTGACCCAGCGCAATAACGTGGTCGTGTTGGACTGACGCGCGCAACAGCGCAACAGCGGTGGGGGTCATGCCATTCCCGTGCCGCCGGCGGAGACCGGCGGTCGTTCGGGGTGCGACCCTGCCGAGGCTGCGTGCGCCTGTCAGTGGTACCGGTCTGCGGCGGTGATGCAGGGTGATGGGGTCAAGCGCACGTGCCGGTGTGGAGGTCCTGCATGCCTTGATGAGGCTGCACACGCGCAAACGCGCAGCGATACGCGCCGCCCGGGCCGCATCCCGATCGACTGCCGATGGACCTGCAACCGGTGATGTTGGCATGACCCCCGAACGAAGCACGCGCCCCATCCCCGGTTACACCGTCACCGTGCCCGCGATGCAGGTCACGCAGGCCCCGCCGATCCACAGCGCATCGCCCACCCGCTCCACCTGTAGCCGCCCGGCGCGTCCCAGCACGGTGCCCTGACTGATCACGTAGCGGTCCGGTACCTGCCCTTCCTCGAGCAACCAGCGCGCGATACCGGCATTGAGGCTGCCAGTGGCTGGATCCTCCGGCGCGCCGTCGCCAGCGATCAAGGCGCGGCTCTCGAACCGGGCCGCGTCGCCGTCGTCGGCCTGCCACGGCCCGAACACCCCCACCTTCAAACCGTCCAGCTGGGTGTAGTCCGGCTGCAGCGCCAGCACCGTGGCGCGGTCACGCAGGCGCAGTGCCAGCCAACCGGTGCCGTTGTCCACCCAGCGCGCCTCCCGCACGTCCTCGGCAGCCAGCCCCAGGGCACTGCGTACGCGATCGCGCAGCGCGGCATCGAGCGGCCCGCCGCGCAGCAGCGGCGGTGCCAGGAATGCCAGCCCGGCGTCGCTGCGGCGGATCCGCACCAGGCCGATACCGCATTCCTGCACGATCTCCTCGCCCTGGGGCGCCCCGCCCTGCGCCAACCACGCGTGGCAGCTGCCCAGGGTGGGGTGGCCAGCGAATGGCAGTTCCTCCAGCGTGGTGAAAATGCGCACCCGGTAGTCCGCGCGCGGATCGGTCGGCGGCAGCACGAAGGTGGTTTCGCTGAGGTTGGTCCAGCGCGCGAACGCGGCCATGCGCGCGTCATCGATGCCGTCCGCCTCGAGTACCACCGCGAGCGGATTGCCCAGCAGCGGATCGGCACTGAACACGTTGACCTGTTGGAACGGATGGGTGGACATCGGGAACTCCGGGAGCACCACCGGATTATCCACGCCCGCCCCCGGCTAGAGCCGAGCCACGCTCGGCTGCCCTTCGCGGGAGATGACAGGCCGGCACGCGAAGAGGCGCATGATGCGCCGGGTTGCGTCGTTGCCGAGCAGGGCCCGGCACGACCGGATCACGCCGCGTCGGTTTCCATCACCTGCACGCGGCGCGCGTACCAGTCGCCGCCGTCGGGCTCGAACACCGCGCTGCGGGTCATTTCACCCTGGTAGACGTGGACCGAGATCGCCAGATCCTCAGCGCTGGTGTTGCGGATGGTGTGGTACTCGTGCGGCGGGATCAGGCTGCCGGCACTGCCGCAGTCGCCGAGGATGGCCGGTTGTGCGCGGAAGCGGAAGCGCTCGCCGTCGCGCTCCAGCAGCTGGTACTGGGTGATTTCCAGCTGGCCCAGCCACACCCCTTCCACGCACCACAGGCCGCTGTGGTCGTGCAGTGGCGTGCCCTGCCCCGGCCCCCAGCTCATCGCCACGATGCTGTAGCCGTGCGCGGCGCTGCGGTACAGCTCGCGGCGCGCGTAGTGGTCTTCGATCGGGTGGTGCACGCAGGCGGGCAGCTGGATGCGGCTGTCGGCGATCGCCTCGCGCAGCGCGTGGCGCAGCGTGGCGGCGATCTGGTGGGCATCATCGTGCTGTACCGCGTGATCGACGGCGGCAATCAATCGATCACGTCCGTGGAACGGGGGAAACGGGTCGCGGAAATCGTGCATGTCCCCAGTCTAGGCGATCACGGTGAACGCCATGTTTGACGGGAATCACGACAGATCGGGTCGAATCAAGCGTAACGCCAATTAAAATCGACGAAAAAGTGCCTAACGCCTATCAAACGAACCGCGCGCCAGGTCGTATTCGGCCCGCATGCCATCACCCGAACGTACCGCGCTGGATGAAAGGCGCCTGCCTGTACAGCTCGCGCTCGCCCCCGCGTGGATCGTCGGCCTGGCGCGGGGTCCGGTCGAACAGCATCGTCTCGCGGCGATCGAGCGAGTACCTGTCCCACCGTGGCAGTCCCGCATGGTGGGGATCGCCATGCCGCGCGAACGCGATCAACGCCTCGCTCATCAATGCGGCCACCTGCCGGGCGTCATCACCATCGCCCGTGCGCGAACCCGGCCGGTCGGTGGTGTCCAATACCAGCGGGATGTCCAGCGTGTGGAAGGCACCGAACCGCCCCCCGTCCAGTGGTGAGCCCCAATCCAGCTGGTAGGCCCAGGTCGGTGCGCCTTGGCGTGCACGCGCCTCCAGTTCTTCCACCGCACCGCGCCACGAGCGCCCGGCGGTGGTCGCCGCGAAGAACACGTCCGAGGGCGTGTAGTGCGGATACAGGCGCCGGTACTCGGCGATCACGGTCGAAGGCAGCAGGTCGGTGTACTGCTCCTTCTCCAGCTTGGCCGGCAAGGTCTCCCAAGTAAGGGAGAAGTTGGCCGGGTCGTTGCCGAGGAAGGCGCGGGTTTCATCGTGGGTGTTGCCGATCACCATCGGGATGCCGGCCGACTGCGCGGCCGCCTCCGGCCAGAACGGATGTACCGGCAACACTGCGCCATCCAGCACCGGGCCGAAGTACAGGCCCGTGTCTTCCACCCGCGAGGGATCACGGGCCCGCGTGGCTGCCAGCAGTGCCTCGGTGGACAGCGCGCGCAACGCGGCCACGTCGGCCGCACCCACCGCCTGCATCGCAATCCGCGCGCGTTGGCTGGCTGCACGCGGACCAGCGGCGGTCACCTGCTGGCCGCTCATGGTCCACGCGCGCTGGAACAACCCACGCGCGGCGGGCATCGCCATCAGCGTGGCGATCTTCGCACCGCCCCCGGACTGGCCGAACACGGTGATGTTGCCGGCATCGCCGCCGAACTCGTGCGCGTGCTGGCGTACCCACTGCAACGCCTGCACCAGGTCGAGCTGGCCGACGTTGCCCRAGCCGGCCAGGGCCGGGTCGCCGAAGGCGCCCAGGTACAGATAGCCGAACACGTTGAGCCGGTGGTTGACCGTCACCACCACCACATCGCCGCGCCGGCACAACGCGGCGCCGTCGTACAGCGGATCGCTGCCCGAGCCGTTGTTGTAGGCGCCGCCGTGGATGTAGAACAGGATCGGGCGCTTGCCGCCATCGCGCAGCGCCGGCGTCCACACGTTGAGGTACAGGCAGTCTTCGCTACCCGGACCCTCGCTGCTGCCCTGCGGCGCGGCAGGACCGTACGCGCTGGCATCGCGCACGCCGCGCCACGGCAGTTCCTGCAGCGCCGGCAGGAAGCGCCGGGTGCGCGTATCGGCACCGTAGGCAATGCCGCGGAACACGTTTACCTCCTGCTCGATCTGGCCGCGTAGGCGTCCGCTGCGCACCGTCGCCAGCGGCGCGGCATCGCGGCGTGGGCCGGGGGCCGCCGCCGCGGCCGTCGACAGCAGCGGCAGGCTGCCCGCGGCGAGCATCACCGCGTAGCGCGCGCTGTCGCGCAGGAAGCGGCGGCGTTGCAGATCGGCGGGTGAATCGCTCATCGGCGTGCCTCCGCAGCCTGCGTGCCTTGCGCCTGCATCCACTGCAGGGCCAGCGTGGGCCACTGCGCGGTGGTGAGCCCGGGGCGGATGCGCACGCCGAAGCCGTGCCCGCCCTGCGGGAACAGGTGCATCTCGCTGGCGACGCCGGCCCGGGTAAGCGCCTGGTAGTAGACCAGGCTGTTGTGCACCGCCACCACCTTGTCGTCCTGCGCGTGCACCAGGAAGGTCGGCGGCATGTCCGCGCGCACGTGCTCCTGCATCGAGAACTGCGCCACCCGCGCCGCATCGGGATGCTCGCCGAGCAGGCGAACGCGCGAGCCCGTGTGCGCGTGCGCCCCCATGTCGATCACCGGGTACAGCAGCAGCGCCACGTCCGGCCGCGCGCTCTGGCGGTCGATTGCATCGCGCGCCGGGTACACCGGCAGATCGAAGCCGGTGCTCAGCCGCGCCGCGACGTGGCCACCGGCGGAGAACCCGATCACCCCGATGCGGCCCGGATCGAGCTGCCAGCGGTTCGCGCCGTCGCGGATCAGGCGCAGCGCGCGCTGTGCATCGGCCAACGCGGCCTGGCGATCGCTGCGCCCGACTGGCAGCCGGTAGCGCAGCACGAACAGGGTCACCCCGCCGTGCTCGACGAAGGCCGGCACCAGTGCGGTGCCTTCCTTGTCCAGCACGATGCGCTGGTAGCCGCCGCCGGGAATCACCAGCAGGGCGCTGCCGTTGGGCTGCCTGGGACGGTAGGCGACCAGATACGGGGCATCCACATCGTCGATGTAGCGGTCCGGCACTGCCGGGTCGTCGCTGCGCTCGATGACATGCGGGGTGCGCGGCGCGCCGGTTTCGCCCGGCACTTGCCCGGCCGGCCACAGCGCGATGCGGTCCGGACTGCCCGGGGCGGGCTCGCTCGCCGGTACGCTGCGCTCGGCGGCGTGCAGCATCGAAGAGGAGCTGGCCAGCAGCAGCCAGGCCAGCAATGGCAACAGAACAGCGCGGGGCATCGGCAGGTGTCCTTGTGGGCGGATGGAACGGTCATCGTGCCCCAGCCGCAGCCTTCTGACGCGCTGCACATTGCCAATGACACCGGTTTACCATATACAGCTCATCCAGGCGCTGTCGATGGGCAGTGCACCATTCACCGGGAGACCCGCTTGAGCAACGATCACGGCACACACGACCTGCCAGACCAGGGGTTGGGCGAGATCGCCCACGCCTTCGTCGGCGCCCGCCAACAGGGCCGCGCGCTGCCCGAATTCCCCGGTGAGATCCCGCCGGACCTGGTGACCGCCTATCGCGTCCAGGACCAGGCGATCGGACTGTGGGACGACCAGGTGGTCGGGTGGAAGGTCGGTTACATCGCTGCCGAGCGTCGCGACAGCTCCGGTGATGACCGCCTGCTGGGCCCGATTTTCGCCCGCCGGCTCTGGAATGCTACCGGTGGAACAGTGGACATTCCGGTGTTCGTCGGCGGCTTCGGTGCGGTCGAGGCCGAGTTCGTGATCCAGCTGCTGGAAGACGCGCCGGCCGACAAGCTGCACTGGACCGCCGAGGAAGCCGAGGCGCTGCCGGCCAAGCTGTTCTACGGCGTGGAAGTGGCCAGCAGCCCGCTGGCCACCATCAACAAGCTCGGCCCGCGCGTGGTGGTGTCCGATTTCGGCAACAACAACGGTCTGGTGCTCGGCGCGGAAATCCCCGACTGGACCGCCCTGGACGACGCCGACCTGCGGGCGGAAACCCGCATCGAAGGCGAGGTGGTCGGCACCGGCGGCGCCACCCTGCTGCCGGGTGGACTGCGTACCGCCTATGCGTTCGCGCTGGCCCGTTCGGCGCAGCGCGGGCGGCCGCTCAAGGCCGGCGACCTGATCGCCAGCGGCAACGCCACCGGCATCCACGATATCGCCGTAGGCCAACAGGCACTGATCCGTTTCGCCGGCTACGGCGACATTACCTGCAGGGCCATCGCTGCCGGGTAACCGTGCAGCCATGGACAGTCCGCTTGGGAGGGCGCAGATGTTCACTCGCAGAAATTTCCTTGCCACCAGTCTGGGCGCGCTGAGCGTGCCCGTGCTGTCCGGTTGTTCGCGTCCCGGTGGCACCGAGGTCGCCGGCGCACGCCTGCTGACCGCCACCGACGTGCACGTGGCCGACTACCCCACCGTGACCGCGGTGAAGTGGATCGGCCAGCAGCTCGAGCAGAAGACCGGCGGCCGCCTCAAGCTGCGCCAGTACCACTCCGGCCAGCTCGGTCGCGAGTCCGAGGCGATCGACATGGCGCGCTTCGGCGCCATCGACATCACCCGGGTCTATTCCGGCGCGCTCAACAACGCGTTCCCGATGACCCAGGCGCTGTGTCTGCCCTACGTGTTCGAGTCGGTGGCGCACATGCGCCGCGCCCTCGATGGCGGCATCGCCGATGCGGTGCTGCGCGGTTTTGAAACCCGCGACCTGGTCGGCCTGGCCATCTACGATTCCGGCGCGCGCTGCTTCTACAACACCAAGCACCCGATCGTCGAACCCAAGGACCTGCACGGGCTGAAGTTGCGCGTGGCGTCCTCGGACATCTTCATCCAGCTGATCCGCCTGCTCGGTGCCAATCCGACCCCGATGTCGCTGGGCGACACGTTCTCGGGCATGGAGACGCACATGATCGACGGTGCGGAAAACAACATGCGCAGCTTCCACTCCAGCCGTCACTTCGAGGCCGCGCATTACTGGTCGCAGAGCGATCACTCCTATGCACCGGACGTGCTGCTGATGTCGCGCGACAGCTTCGAACAGCTCAGCCCGGCCGACCGCCAGCTGCTGCTGCAGACCGCGCGCGAATCGGTGGACGTGATGCGCCAGCAGTGGGATGCCTCGGAAAACGCCGCGCGCCAGGCCGTGGCCGACGCCGGCATCCAGTTCAACGCGGTCGACATGCCCGCTTTCCGCAAGGCCGCCGATCCGCTGTTGCAGCAGTACCTGCAGCAGCCGGAGATCGCCGCGCTCACCCGTCGCATCCGCGACTTCGCCTGAGGCCCGCCGCGATGTCCGACATGAGTTCAGAAACCACCGCCGTCACCGTCAGCGCGCCGCAACGCGTGCTCAATGCCCTTGCCGACGGCGCGATCCACATTGCCGTCCTGGCCCTGCTCGGGCTGGTGCTGGTGCAGGGCTGGCAGGTGTTTGCCCGCTACGTCATCAACGATTCGCCCAGCTGGACCGAGCCGGTCACGCTGCTGCTGCTGGCCACCGCGATGAGCCTGGGCGCGGCCACCGGCGTGCATACGCGGCGCCACTTCGGCTTCTTCCTGCTGGCCGCGCACATGGGCCCGGGCCTGCGCCGCGCGGTGGATGTGTTCGCTGCGCTGGTGGTGGCCGTGCTCGGCGTGGTCATCGCCTGGTGGGCGGCGGTGCTGCTGCTGGACGGGCTGGACATCAAGGCCGCCGGCGCCAACCTGCCGCAGAGCATCAACTACCTGCCGCTGTGCATCGGCGGCGCATTGATGGCGATCTTCGCGGTGAACCAGATGGTGCAGGCGGTACAGCCGGCCGACGTTGTTGCAGAAGGAGACCGTTGAGTCATGGGTATCACGATCCTGTTCACTGTTTTCGCGGTACTCCTGCTGCTTGGCGTGCCGGTCGCCTTTGCCCTGGCCGCGGCCGCCCTGGCCACGCTGTGGTACCTGGACCTGCCCACGCTGGTGCTGGTGCAGCAGATCTCCGCCGGCACCGGGTCGGCGTCGCTGATCGCCATCCCACTGTTCATCTTCGCCGGCGAAATCATGATGCGCGGCGGTATCTCCGAACGCCTGATCTCGCTGGCGTCCTCGCTGGTGGGACGCATGCGCGGCGGCCTGGGCCAGGTCTCGATCCTGTCCTCGCTGTTCTTCGGCGGCGTGTCCGGTTCGGCCATCGCCGATGTATCGGCGGTGGGCGGCACGATGATTCCGCAGATGGTCAAGCGCGGCTACGACCGTGATTTCGCGGTCAATGTCAGCATCACCGCTGCGCTGGTCGCGCTGCTGGTGCCGCCGTCGCACAACCTGATCCTGTTCTCGGCTGCGGCCGGTGGCGGGTTGTCGATCGCCGATCTGTTCGCTGCCGGTATCGTGCCGGCGCTGTTGATGACGGTGGCGCTGATGGTCACCGGTTACGTGGTCGCGCGCCGTCGCGGCTACGGCGTGGAAGTGTTCCCTGGCTGGCGCGCGGTGCTGTTGCGCATGGTTTCAGCCCTGCCCGGCCTGGGCCTGGTCGCGCTGATCTTCATCGGTATCCGCGCGGGCATTTTCACCGCCGTGGAAAGCGCCGCCATTGCCGTGGTCTACGCACTGCTGGTCACCACCGTGCTGTACCGCCAACTCAACTGGCGCGAGTTCCTGGGCACGGTCACCCATGCCGCACGCAGCACCGGGGTGATCCTGTTCGTGATCGCCACCGCGGCGGTGTTCGGCTGGCTGCTGGCCTACCTGGAGGTGCCCGCAGCGGCGGTGGACTTCCTGCAGTCCTTCGCGCACAGCAAGTTCATGGTGCTGCTGATGATCGTGGTGATGCTGCTGTTGCTGGGCACCTTCATGGACCTGGCGCCGATGATCCTGATCTGCACGCCGATCTTCCTGCCGGTGGCCAAGGCGTACGGCATTGATCCGATCCACTTCGGCCTGGTGCTGGTGCTGACCGGTGGCCTGGGGCTGGTGACCCCGCCGGTGGGCTCGGTGCTGTTCATCGGCACGGCGATCGGCAAGATCAGCGTCGGCGAGAGCATGCGCTCGATCTGGCCGTTCTGGTTCGCCGCGCTGGGCGTGCTGGTGATCGTCACCTTCTTCCCCGAACTGTCGCTGTGGCTGCCGGCGCTGTTGCGCGCCTGAGCCAGGACCTCGCCGGGACGCGGCACGTACGCGCGCGTCCCCACGCTGCAACGCGGAGATGTCAATGCACCTGAGCAAGATCCTGGCCGGCCTCGCCGCCGGCCTGCTGCTGGCCACGACGGCACACGCCGCCCCGCCACCGGCCACGTCGTGGAAGCGCGGCATCGAGAACCAGCGCCAGGCCGATCTCGGCGACGGCACCTTCCTCAACCCGGTGTTCGCCGGCGACCGCCCCGACCCGTCGGTCCTCAAGGATGGCGAGGACTACTACCTCACCCTGTCCTCGTTCGACGCCTACCCGGGGCTGCCGATCTGGCACTCGCGTGACCTGGTCAACTGGCAGCCGCTGGGCCATGCAATCACGAAGAATGTCGGGGCGATCTGGGCGCCGGACATCGTCAAGCACCAGGGCCGCTACTTCATCTACTTCCCCGCGCGCACCGCCGAGGCGCGCAGCAACTTCGTGGTGTGGGCCGACAGCATCCAGGGCCCGTGGAGCGAGCCGATCGACATCGGGCTGGGCGGGTATATCGATCCTGGTCACGCGGTGGGCGAAGACGGCAAGCGCTACCTCTTCCTCAGCGGCGGCGCTTACGTGCAGTTGGCTGATGACGGCCTGAGCGTGGTCGGCACCCCCAAGCATGTCTACGACGGCTGGAAATACCCGCAAAGCTGGGACGTGGAGGCCTATGCGCAGGAAGGGCCGAAGATCAATGTCCGCGATGGCTGGTACTACATGACCACCGCCGTCGGCGGTACCGCCGGTCCGCCGACCGGGCACATGGTGATCACCGCGCGCTCGCGTTCGATCCACGGGCCGTGGCAGAACGCGCCCAACAACCCGATCGTGCGCACGCAGTCGGCGGCCGAACCGTGGTGGTCGCGCGGCCACGCCACGGTCATCGAAGGCACCGACGGGCGCTGGTGGATGATGTACCACGGCTACGAGAACGGGTACTGGACCCTGGGCCGGCAGGCGTTGCTGGAACCGATCGAATGGACCGACGACGGCTGGTTCGTGGCCAGGGGCGGCGATCTGGGCCAACCGCTGCGCAAACCGTCGGGCACCTCGTTGGGCGCGCATGGCATGGCGTTGTCGGATGATTTCAGGGGCCCGGCCCTTGGCGCGCAGTGGTCGTTCTTCAACCCGGCCCAGGACGAGTACCGGCGCCTGGACTTCAGCGGTGACGGCCTGCTGCTGCAGGGCAAGGGCCAGACCCCGCGCGATGCCTCCCCGCTGACCGCGATCGCCGGCGATCCGGCCTACCAGTTCGAGGTCGAGATGGAGATCGCCCCCGGCGCGGTGGGCGGCGCCCTGCTCTTCTACAGCGACCGCCTGTACGCCGGCGTGGGCAGCAACGGCGAGGCCCTCGTCATGCACCGCTACGGTGAGGAGCGCCCCACCCGGCTGGCGCCCAGTGCCAAGGGCGGCAGGCTGTGGCTGCGGGTGACCAACAACCGCCACATCGTCACCCTTCACACCAGCAACGACGGCCAAACCTGGCACAAGTACCCGGTTCAGATGGAAGTCTCCGGCTACCATCACAATGTGGCCGGGAAGTTCCTCGCCCTGAAGCCGGCCCTGTATGCCGCCGGCGACGGCAAGGTGCGGTTCCGCCATTTCCGCTACCGGGCCCTGGATTGAACGGCCCGCTAGAATCCCCTGACTCATCCCCGGTTTGAACGACATGTCATTGCGCAGCAAAACCGATCCGATGCCACCGCACGGATTGACCAAGGGCAAGGCCGCTACGATCAATGACATCGCGCGCCTGTCCGGGGTATCCAAGAAGACCGTCTCGCGCATCATCAACAACTCGCCGCTGGTGCGCAAAGACACCCGCGACAAGGTCGAGGCGCTGATGCGCGAAGTCGGCTATGCGCCCGACCCGCTCGCACGCGGGCTGGCGTTCCGGCGCTCGTTCCTGATCGGCATGGTCTACGACAACCCCACCGCGCAGTACATCGTGGACATGCAGTACGGCGCGCTCGACGCGCTGCGCGGGTCCAGCTTCGAACTGGTGGTGCATCCGTGCGACTCGCGCAGCCCCGGTTACATCGAGGGCGTGCGTCGCTTCGTGCAGCAGCAGAAGCTGCACGGTGTGATCCTGGTGCCGCGTGCGTCCGAAGACCAGGCGCTGGTGGACATGCTCGACGAGATCGGCTGTCGCTTCACCCGCATCGCCTCGCTGCCGCTGGATGACACCTCGCAGATGGTGGTCACCCATGACCGCGACGGCGCCGCCGAAGCGGCCGATTACCTGCTCTCGCTCGGCCACCGCGACATCGCGCTGGTCACCGGCCCGAGCGCGTACCGCTCGGCGCACGAGCGCACCGCTGGCTTCATCGATGCCCTGGCCAAGCGCGGTATCGAACTGCCGCCGGCACGCATCGTCGAAGCCGGTTACACCTTCGAATCGGGCGTGGCCGCTGCTGAAAAACTGCTGCTCGGCAAGCAGCGCCCGACCGCCATCTTCACCGGTAACGATGAAATGGCCGCCGGTATTTACAAGGTCGCGCTGCGCGCGGGCATCAACATCCCGCGCCAGCTGTCGATCATCGGCTACGACGACAGCCCGCTGGCCTCGCGCCTGTGGCCGTCGCTGACCTCGGTCCGTCGCCACACCCGCGACACCGGGCGTACCGCCGCGGCCATGCTGATCCAGCCTGACGGCCAGGCCGCGCTGCAGATCGCCAGCGTGCGCCCGCACCTGATCGTGCGCGATTCCTGCCAGCCGCCCGAGGATTGACCCGCGCCGCGATGGCAACGACGGGCGTTCATGATGAACGCGTCGCCACGCGCCCGTGCAATCGGTTGCCGATCGCACGGCTTTTCTGACATGGACCCCACGCCGGGCCTGCCCTGGCCTATCGTGCGCTGCAAAATGACACCGGTTTACCAACTCGCTACACTTTGACCAAATCGCGCCGGGGCCGACCTGTTGCCCCACCCCTGCTCTGGAGACGCCATGTACTGCAAGACCCACTACGCCACCCATCCCGACGCCATCAAGGGCGCCAGCAATGACGACCTGCGCGAGCTGTACCTGCTCGACGGCCTGTTCAATGCCGATGCGGTGACGCTGAAGTACACCCACTACGAGCGCTTCGTGCTCGGCGGTGCCGCCCCGGTCAATGGCCCGCTATCGCTGCCCAGGCAGACCGAGCCGGCCTCCGCTGCCGGCCACCCGTTCCTGGAGCGTCGCGAGCTGGGCATCATCAACGTCGGCGCCGGCAGCGGCACCGTCACCGTGGATGGCACCGTGTTCACGCTCGGCCCGAAGGACGGCCTGTACGTGGCGATGGGCAGCGTCGAGGTGGTGTTCGCCTCCGATGACGCGGCCACGCCGGCGCAGTTCTACCTGGCCTCGACCCCGGCGCATGCGCGCTTTGAGACCAAGCAGCTGTCGATCAAGGACGCCGTCGCGCTGGATCGCGGCGCGCTGGAAACCAGCAACGAGCGCACCATCTACCAGTACATCGTGCCGGCGACCTGCCAGTCCTCGCAGCTGCTGCTGGGCCTGACCGTGCTCAAGCCGGGCAGCGTCTGGAACACCATGCCGCCGCACCTGCACGACCGCCGCAGCGAGGTCTATTTCTACTTCGACCTCGGCCAGAACGACCGTGTGTACCACTTCATGGGCGAGCCGGACGCGCAGCGCCACATCGTCATCCAGAACAACGAAGCGGTGGTCTCCCCGCCGTGGTCGATCCACATGGGCGCCGGCACCAGCAACTACGCCTTCATCTGGGCGATGGGCGGCGAAAACCTGGATTACACCGACATGCACGTGCTGGACATCTGCCAGCTCAAGTGACCCCGATGCGTCGCCCGCAGCGTGCGGGCGGCGCCTGTGCCGCATTGGAAAAGGACCGCATACGCAATGGCTAATCCGTTCAGTCTGGAAGGCAAGGTCGCCCTGGTCACCGGTGGCAACACCGGCCTGGGGCAGGGCATCGCGGTGGCGCTGGCGCACGCCGGTGCCGACGTCGCCGTGGCGGGCATCCAGCCGCCCACCGAGACCATCGCCGCCATCACCGCGCTGGGCCGCCGCTGCTTGGCGATCGAAGCGAACCTGATCAGCATCGAGCCGGTGGAACGCGTCATCCGCGAAACCATCGAGGGCCTCGGTGGCCTGGATATCCTGGTCAACAACGCCGGCCTGATCCGCCGCGCCGACGCGGTGGATTTCAGCGAGCAGGACTGGGACGACGTCATGAACGTCAACATCAAGTCCGCGTTCTTCATCTCGCAGGCCGCCGGCAGGCACTTCATTGCCCAAGGGCGCGGCAAGATCATCAACATCGCCTCGATGCTGTCCTTCCAGGGCGGCATCCGCGTGCCGTCCTACACTGCCAGCAAGAGCGGTATCGCCGGCGTCACCCGCCTGTTGGCCAACGAGTGGGCCAGCAAGGGCATCAACGTCAACGCGATCGCGCCGGGCTACATGGCCACCGACAACACCGCCGCGCTGCGCGCCGACCAGGACCGCAACAAGTCCATCCTCGACCGCATCCCGGCGGCCCGTTGGGGCACCCCGGAAGACCTCGGCGGTACGGCGGTGTTCCTGGCCTCCAGCGCATCGGATTACGTCAACGGCGCGGTGCTGCCGGTCGACGGCGGCTGGCTGGCGCGGTAAGCGACACCATCGAACGGTGCGCCCACGCGGGCAGACGATGGGCGCCCTTGGGCGCCCATCTGTCATTCGGACATCCCATCTGCCCGGTAGTGCCGGCCGCTGGCCGGCAGCTCTCCACCCAGGAGCATGACCATGTTGCGTTTGCTGCTGTCCCTGTCGCTGTTGATGGCGGCCCCCAGCGCGCTGAGCGCCCCGCACCGCATCTTCATTGCCGGGGATTCCACCGCCGCCGAGTACGGCCCCGAGCGCGCGCCGCAGGCCGGCTGGGGCCAGGCCCTGCAGAGTTACCTCGATCCCGCCGCGTGGGAGGTGCGCAACCACGCCAAGGGCGGGCGCAGCACGCGCAGCTTCATCGAAGAAAAACGCCTGGACGCCATTGCCGGCGAGCTCCAGCGCGGCGACGTGCTGCTGATCCAGTTCGGCCACAACGACGCCAAGGTCGAAGATCCCTCGCGCTACACCGACCCGGCCACGGCCTACCCGCAGTACCTGATGCGCTACGTCCAGCTGGCCCGCGACAAGGGTGCAACGCCGGTGATGATCACCCCCGCGGCCCGGTTGCTGTACGACTTCGGCTCGCTGTTGGACACCCATGCGCTGTACACGCAGTCGATGAAACAGCTGGCCACGCGCGAGCAGGTGGCGCTGATCGATCTCAACGACACCTCCACGCGCTGGATCCGCGCGCTGGGCGAGCAGGGCGCGCGTCCGTACTTCCTGTTCGTCCCGGAACAGAACAAGGCCGATGGCACCCATTTCAGCGTCGCCGGTGCCAATGCGGTGGCCTGCCTGGTGGTGCGCGACTGGGTGGCGCTGCAGCCTGAACTCAAGTCGGCGCTGAAGCGTGATATCGACTGCGAGGTGCGCAGTGCGGGGCAGGGCGGTGATGCCGCCAGCCCCTCGCGTGTCGTGCACGAGCGCGATATCGCCGTGACCCAGCCGGGGCCGCATGGTGGGGCGGGGCCGACCACCGCTTATCCCTTCTTCGCCGAGGATGACCTGCCGTTCGTGCTGCGCAAGCGCGTGCTGCACAAGGGCGCGGGCATCGGCCTGCACCCGCAGCACAAGGACGAGATCTACTACATCGTCAGCGGGCGCGGCAGCTACGTGCTGGATGGCAAGCAGTACGACGTGGTGGCGGGCGATGCGCTGCTGACCCGCACCGGCAGCCTGCACGCGCTGCAGCAGGTGGGCGACGATGACCTGGTGGTGTTGCTGGCCTATCCCCGGTAAGTACCGACCGCTGGTCGGCACCGGGCGTACTCACTGCTGCGGGCCGGCATCCGGCTCCGGCCCGAAATGCAGCACGCCGAGCCTGGCCAGGTCCTCGGGGCGTGCGTAGTACGCCTCTTCAAACTGCTCCAGCGCGTCCTGCTCCGCAGGCGTCATCGCCTCGTACAGATCGCTCAACTCGGTCACCGCCGGATCATCCTCAAAACGATCCAGCAGCCCGCGCATGCCGGCCAGCGCCGCATGGGTCTGGTCCGCACCCATGGCACGCAGCCCCTGCAGGGCCAGTTGGCAGGTGGGGTCGCCCCAGTTGCACAGGAACTGCATGAAGCCGCCGTTGTTGATGTCCGCTTCCATCCGCCACAAGGCCACCAGCAGCTGGTCCTGCGCTGACAGCGCGTCCAGTCTCCAGTCCAGCGCATGCAGCCGCTGCATGGCATGGTCGTAGCGCGCATCCCACAGCAGGTCCAGCACGTAGACCATGCCGGTGGCCGACGCCGGCGACAGCGCCGGCCAGTTCGCGCCGAGGCCGTCGTCGGTCAACACCCACTGCGCACGCTGCTTCGCCGACGCCTTCTCCAGCCGCGGGTTGCGCGTGAGGAACTCAGCCACCTGCGTCCCGTTGGCCAGCTGCAGGTGTACGTGGGTGGCATCGAAGTGGATGGATTGGATGCGGAACGCGGGCAGAGGCATGGCGTTGGACAGCGGCACGGGCAGGGCCAAGACCTTATCAGAGCTCAATCCATCCCCCGGTAGAGCCGACCGTTGGTCGGCTGCTCCACATCCATGCTGCCCGCGGCACTGTCGCGCGAACGGCAGCCGACCAACGGTCGGCTCTACCGATCAGACGTCGCCGCCGGCTTCCCAACCTTCGCCTGTGCCCTTCTGGAACACGCGGTCGCCGTCCTGCACGTCACCGGCCGGCAGGTGGTCCTTGGCTTCCAGCGCCGCATAGATCGGGGTGAAGTCCGGCGCGGTCGCCTGCATCAGCTGCTCGAAGCTATCGATGACGAAGTAGGTCTTCTGGAAGGTGTCGATGCGGTAGCGCGTGCGCATGATCCGCTCCAGGTCGAAGCCGATCCGGTTCGGCGCCGCCGATTCCAGCGAGTACAGCGATTCGCCCTTGGACGAGACGATGCCGGCGCCGTAGATGCGCAGGCCCTCGTCGGTGTTGATCAGGCCGAACTCCACCGTGTACCAGTACAGGCGGGTGAGGTGCTGCAGCGCTTCGGGGCCGATCGCATGCGCCTTGACGCCGCCGCGCCCGTAGGCGGCCATGTAGTCGGCGAACACCGGGTTCATCAGCAACGGCACGTGTCCGAACAGGTCATGGAACATGTCCGGCTCGGCGATGTAATCGATCTGGTCCGGGCGACGGATCCACCAGGTCACCGGGAAGCGACGGTTGGCCAGGTGGTCGAAGAAATCCAGCTCCGGCAGCAGCCCTTCCACCCCGACCAGGGTCCAGCCGGTGGCCGCGCCCAGTACTTCGTTGAGCTGGTCGAAGCGCGGGATCATGTGCGCGCTCATGCCCATCTCGTCCTGGGCGTGCAGGAACTCCTTGCTGGCGCGGCCGTCGAGCAGCGCGCGTTGGCGCTGGTACAGGGTGCTCCAGGTCGCGTGGTCGTCGGCGGTGTAAGTGTCCCAAGGCTGTTCAACCACGGCGGTGGTATAGACCGGCACGTATCCCTTGTCGGTCTGCTGGTGTTCGACACGGCGTGGGGTGGTGGCGGTTTCCATCGTGGTGGTCTCCTGGGACGTCATATGACGATGCTAGGGCAGGGGGCGCGCAAGAGGATTGCAAAGTTGCGCGGATATGCCGGATTGGCGCAATATCATTGCGTCCATCTCATGTTGCGGAGCAGCAATGGCCGGAGATACCCAGTTCGACCGCACGGATCTTCGCCTACTGGCAGAAATCCAGCAGCACGGCCGTGCCACCAACGCCGAGCTGGCCGTCCGGGTGAACCTGTCCCCGTCGGCCTGCCTGCGCCGCGTGCAGCGCCTGGAAAGCGAGGGGGTGATTGCCGGTTACGGTGCGCGGCTGGAGCCACGCCTGATCGGCCTGGGCCTGCAGGCCTTCGTCCGCGTGCAGCTGGAGAAGCACGACCAGCACGCCATCGGCGTGTTCGCCGACAGCGTCGTGGAATGGGATGAAGTGGTGGCCTGCCATGCGCTCACCGGCGACATGGACTACCTGCTGCACATCTACGTGCGCGACCTGGAGCATTTCTCCAGTTTCCTGCTCGACAAGCTACTCAATGCCGCCGGCGTTGCCGACGTCAATTCCAGCTTCGTGCTGCGCACGGTGAAGGACTTCCGCGCGCTGCCGCTGTCGCAGCTGGAGTAATGCGGATCGCAAACGCGATCACGTGGTGTAACCGCCCGGCGGTCGCTTACACGATCATTTCAACCCGGTAGAGCAGACCGTTGGTCGACCGCGCGACCACCCCAACCCGGTAGAGTCGACCGTTGGTCGACTGCGCGACCACCCCAACCCGGTAGAGCCGACCGTTGGTCGGCCGCGCGACCACCCCAACCCGGTAGAGTCGACCGTTGGTCGACTGTGCGACCACCCCAACCCGGTAGAGTCGACCGTTGGTCGACTGCGCGGAAACCAACATCAGGAGCAGCCGACCAACGGTCGGCTCCACCGGCGGCGGGGCGTCAGCCCTCGCACTTCTCCTTGCGCCCCATCAGCCGGCCCACGCGCGAGGGTGCATCACACTTGGGCTTGGGCGGCGGCGGGGCGAGCGCGGCGGCGCGCGCGCGCTGCAACTGCTGCACCTTGGCGCGGATCTGCGGCATCACCGCCATCGCCGCTTTCTCGCCTTCCAGGATCGCGTTGTTGCGCTGGCTGAAATCGGCCGCGCCAATGTCCAGCACCTTGGGCCGGATGATGATGTCCGCGCGCGCCAGTTCCTGCTCGCCCAGGCGCTGGCCCATGATCGAGATCGACTGGTTGACGATGCCGAGCATGCCGGTGGGCGCCTTGCCGCTGGCCTTGCTGGAGATGTCCACGGCGATCACGATGTCCGCGCCGAGCTGGCGCGCGGCATCCACCGGCACCGGGCTGACCACGCCGCCATCGATGTAGTTGCCCTTGCCGATCTTCACCGGCTCGAACACGCCCGGGATGCTGCTGGAGGCGCGCACCGCCTGGCCGGCGTTGCCGCGCACGAAGATCGCCCGGTCGCCGGTTTCCAGCTGGGTGGCCACCGCGGCGAACGGCTTGGCGAACTTCTCGATCGGGCGGTTGCCGACCTGGGTGTTGACGTAGTCCTGCAGCTTCTGGCCCTGCACCAGGCCGCCGGAGAACAGGCGCACATCGCGGATGCTGGTCTCGTCCAGGGCCACTGCCTTGGACTGCATCTGGAACGCGTCCATACCGCTGGCATACAGCGCACCGACCACGCTGCCGGCACTGGTGCCCGACACCACCACCGGCTCGAAGCCATTGGCCTCGAGCATCTTGATCACCCCGATATGCGCAAAACCCTTGGCCGCACCGCCACCCAGTGCGATGCCGATCCTGACCGGCTTGGCCTGCGCCACGGGCGTAGCCACCGGCGGCGGGGTCGGGCGGACCGGATCACCGCCGCAGCCGGCCAGCAGGCCGAGCAGGGCAACGGACAGCGTCAGGCGGGTGCGGCGCAGTGATTTCATCGGGGTGTCTGCAGGTGAATAGGCAACGGAGGGCGCCAGCATACCGAAGCCACGGCGGGCCGGGCGGGACACGGCAGCGCTTATTCAGCGCCGCGCTGGCCCAGGCGGCGGCTTCGTGCATCGGAGGAGGCCTGCCGCGTGTGCGCTTCCGGCAACCATCAGGGAATCTGCGAACCGCGTCCACAACGACATGGCCGAATCCTGCTAATGAATGACCGCAATTTGCGACGCTGTTGTTGTACTGCAACAATTGTCTGGTAGCGCCGGTCCACCACCCCTCCCAACACAGCCTAATCGCCATGTTCCCGAACCGCACTGCCCACGGCCGGTTTCCGTCCGTGCACCCGCTCGTCCTCGCTCTGACCGCCCTGCTGCCATTGACGGCCGCAGCCCAGGAAGCACCCGCCGCCAAGGATCCGGTCGCCCTCGATACCCTGCAGGTGACGGCCCAGCGCCGCGTGGAAAACGCCAAGGACGTGCCGGTGTCGATCTCGGCCATCCAGGGCGAGAAGCTCGATGTGCTCGGTTCGGCCGGCGACGACATCCGCTTCCTGGCCGCGCGCGTGCCCAGCCTGAACATCGAATCGTCCTACGGTCGTGCCTTCCCGCGCTTCTACATCCGCGGCCTGGGCAACACCGATTTCGATCTGAATGCCTCGCAGCCGGTGTCGCTGGTGTATGACGACGTAGTGCAGGAAAGCCCGCTGTTGAAGGGCTTCCCGCTGTTCGACCTGGCCGGCGTGGAAGTGCTGCGCGGCCCGCAGGGCACGCTGTTCGGGCGCAACACGCCGGCCGGCGTGGTCAAGTTCGATTCGGCGCGCCCGTCGCAGGACGCCGACGGTTACATCAAGGTGGCCTACGGCAGCTACAACACCTGGAACACGCAGGGCGCCTTCGGTGGCCCGCTGACCGACCGCTGGTCGGCACGTGTGTCGGCGCTGTACCAGCGCCGCGACGACTGGGTCACCAACACCCGTGCCAACGCACCGGCACAGGGTTTTGAAGGCTACGACGAGGCCGCCGCACGCGTGCAGTTCCTGTACGAAGGCGACGACGTGGAAGCGCTGTTCAACCTGCACAAGCGCAAACTCAACGGCACCGCACGGCTGTTCCGCGCCAACATCATCAAGCCGGGCACCAACCAGCTGGTCGAGAACTTCGACCGCGATGAAGTAGCCACCGATGGCCAGAACTTCTCCGACCTGGAAACCTGGGGCGGCAGCGCGCGCCTGAAGTGGGACCTGGGCCGGGTGACCCTGCACTCGATCACCGGCTATGAGACCGCCGAATCGCTCAACCATGGCGATATCGACGGGGGTTACGGCGCGGCGTTCCTTGGCGCGGGCAACTACGGTCCGGGCTTCATCCCGTTCCCGTCCGAGTCGGCCGATGGCCTGCCGCACCACCGCCAGTGGACCCAGGAATTCCGCGTGGAATCCAACGAATGGGGCCGTCTGGACTGGCAGGCCGGCGTGTTCTACTTCGATGAAGACGTCACCATCGACAGCTTCAACTACGACTCGCTGACCCCGGGCAATCCGCAGACCGGCCACGCAGTGCAGCAGCAGCGCAACAAGGCCTGGGCGGCGTTCGCCTCCGGCGATTTCGACGTGACCGAGCGCTTCAAGCTGCGCGGTGGCGTGCGTTACACGCAGGACAAGAAGGACTTCAGCGCCAGCGTGCTGCAGGCCGTGTCCGGTGGTACGCCGGTGAGCGGCCCGTACATCGCCAAGACCGATGTCGACGATGTCAGCTGGGACCTGAGCGGTGTCTACAAGATCACCGACAACCTCAACGCGTATGCGCGCGTGGCCAAGGGCTTCCGTGCACCGTCGATCCAGGGCCGGTTGGCCTTCGGTGGCGTGTCGCAGGCCGATTCGGAGAAGGTGATTTCGTACGAGGCCGGCATCAAGGCCGACCTGTTCGACCGTCGCGCGCGCCTGGGCTTCAATGTGTTCCGCTACAACGTCGACGGCCAGCAGCTGATCGCGGTGGGCGGCAGCAACAACACCGCCACCCTGCTCAACGCCGACAAGACGTTGGGCCAGGGCGTGGAGCTGGACGTCGAAGCCTACCTGACCGACCACGTCCTGCTCACCTTGGGCAGCAGCTACAACGACACCGAGATCAAGGACCGCGACCTGGCGGTGGCGATCTGCGGCGGCGGCTGCACCATCACCGACCCGACCACGGTCATCGATGGCGGCACCTACGCGCTGGTCAACGGCAACCCGTTGCCGCAGGCGCCGAAGTGGATCCACAACCTGACCCTGCGTGCCGGCTTCCCGCTCAACGATGCCAGCGAGCTGTACGTCTACACCGACTGGGCCTACCGCAGCGAGGTCAACTTCTTCCTGTACGAGTCGCCGGAGTTCCGCGGCCGCTCGTCGCTGGAAGGTGGCCTGCGCCTGGGCTACAACTGGGATTACGGCCAGTACGACGTGGCCGTGTACGGCCGCAACCTGACCGACCAGGTCCGGGTGGTCGGCGCGATCGACTTCAACAACCTCACCGGCTTCCTCAACGAGCCGCGCACGTTCGGCGTGGAGTTCACCGCGAAGTTCTGATGCAACGTCACATGTCGTGAAAAACCAGGAACGGCGCGGAGAGATCCGCGCCGTTCTTCGTTGATGGCCTCCGCCATTTCGCCGCTTCGGTAGCGCCGACCGTTGCTCGGCGCTGCACGCTGTCGATCAGCAG
>NZ_JBFULC010000015.1:0-64422 GCF_056400525.1 Stenotrophomonas sp. P5_A9 | reverse complement strand
GTGCAGGACTGCACAAACAAGCAAGGCGCCCACGAGCCCCCATGGACGGGTTTACGTGCGTGTCCCGGGCGCGGCTGCCCGCCTGCCTCCCGCGACACGACCAAGGCGCTGGTGTTGCCGTGAGAGGATCGGAATCCCGGCCGGAGACCGCCGTCGCCCGCTCCTAAACATACGTCACAGCACGGTTTTCCCCCGGCCCACCGCACCCCGCAGGGGGTGCACGAGCGGGGAGGGCCTGAGCTAGACTGTCCGCCTTTGCGGCCCTCGGGCCGCCCTGAACGGAAGTAGCATCCCGCATGAGTTGGCTCAGCAAGTTGATGCCGTCGGGCATCCGCACCGACAACGTCCCCAGCAAGAAGCGCAGCGTCCCCGAGGGCCTGTGGGAGAAGTGCAGCAATTGCGGCAGCGCGCTGTACGGCCCTGAGCTGGAAGAGAACCTGGAAGTCTGCCCCAAGTGTGGCCACCACATGGCCATCCGCGCCCGTGCGCGCCTGGCCGCGCTGTTCGACGCCGACAGCACCACCGAGATCGCCGCGCGCCTGGGACCGACCGACCTGCTCAAGTTCAAGGACCAGAAGAAGTACAGCGAGCGCATCAAGGCCTCGCAGAAGAACACCGGCGAGTACGACGCGCTGATCGCCATGCAGGGCCTGCTCAAGGGCCGTCCGCTGGTGGCGTCGGCCTTCGACTTCGCCTTCATGGGCGGCTCGATGGGGTCGGTGGTCGGCGAACGCTTCTCGCTGGCCGCGGAAAAGGCGCTGGACATCTGCGCACCCTACGTGTGCTTCTCCGCCAGCGGCGGCGCGCGCATGCAGGAAGGCCTGTTCTCGCTGATGCAGATGGCCAAGACGTCCGCCGCGCTGGGCAAGCTGCGCGAGGCCGGGTTGCCGTATATCTCGGTGCTCACCCACCCGACCACCGGCGGCGTGTCGGCCTCGTTTGCGATGCTGGGCGACATCAACATCGCCGAACCGCACGCCCTGATCGGCTTCGCCGGCCCGCGCGTGATCGAGCAGACCGTGCGCGAGAAGCTGCCGGAAGGGTTCCAGCGTTCGGAGTTCCTGCTCGAACACGGCGCCATCGACCAGATCTGCGACCGCCGCGAACTGCGCGAGCGCCTGGCCGACCTGCTGGCGTTGCTCGGTCGCCAGCCGGCACCGGTCGCCGACGAGGCCGCCTGATGGGGGCGCGCAAGTATTTTGGCACCGACGGCATCCGCGGTCGGGTCGGGCAGGGCGTGATTTCCGCTGATTTCGTGCTGCGCCTGGGCAATGCGCTCGGCCGCGTGCTGACCGAACGCAATGGCCACCGCCCCGGGCACCGTCCGGTGGTGGTGATCGGCAAGGACACGCGCATCTCCGGCTACATGTTCGAAGCGGCACTGGAAGCCGGGCTGGTCGCCGCCGGCGCCGACGTGCAGTTGCTGGGCCCGATGCCGACCCCGGCCGTGGCCTTCCTCACGCGTACACTCGGCGCCGATGCCGGCATCGTGATCAGTGCCTCGCACAACCCGCATTACGACAACGGCATCAAGTTCTTCTCCGCCGATGGCGAGAAGCTCGACGATGCCACCGAGCTTGCGCTGGAAGCGGCGCTGGACAGCGCCTTCACCACGGCCGAATCCGACCGGCTGGGCAAGGCCATGCGCGCGCGCGACGCGGTGGGCCGCTACATCGAATTCTGCAAGGCCAGCGTGCCGCGCGCGTTCGACCTGCGCGGGCTGAAGATCGTGCTCGACTGCGCGCATGGCGCCACTTACCACATCGCTCCGCTGCTGTTCCGCGAACTGGGCGCCGACGTGGTCACCATCGGTGCCGAGCCCAACGGCGTGAACATCAACGATGGCGTCGGCTCGATGCACATCGACAATCTTGCCGCCAAGGTCCGCGAGGTGGGTGCCGACCTTGGCATCGCCTTCGATGGCGATGGCGATCGCGTGCTGATGGCAGACGACCAGGGCAACCCGGTCGACGGCGACGACCTGCTGTATGTGCTGGCGCCGTCGTGGCAGCGCAATGGTCGCCTGCGCGGCCCGGTGGTGGGCACGCTGATGACCAATTTCGGCCTGGAACAGGCCATGGAGCGCCTTGGCCTGCCGTTCGTGCGCAGCAACGTCGGCGACCGCTACGTGCACCAGGCACTGGTGGAAGGTGGCGGCGTGCTCGGCGGCGAAGCCTCCGGCCACCTGCTGTGCCTGGACCGTGCGACCACCGGTGATGCCATCGTCAGTGCGCTGCAGGTGCTGGAAGTACTGCGTCGTGAAGGCACCACGCTGCGTCAGTCGCTGGTTGGGCTGCACCGGGTGCCGCAGAAGACCGTCAACGTGCGTCTGGCCAATGTCTCGGCCAAGGCGATCGTGCAGGCGCAGGGCGTGCAGGCGGCACTGGCCGCCGCTCAGGAGGCGGTGAAGGGGCGTGGTCGCGCTTTCCTGCGTCCGTCGGGCACCGAGCCGGTGGTGCGCGTCACGGTGGAAGCCGATACCGCCGAGCTGATGCAAGCCACGCTCGACAACCTGTCCAGCGCAGTCAAGGCCGCCGCCGCGGCGTGAGGCACGGTCGCCAAGGCGACAGCAAAACGCCCCGGTTTGCAGGGGCGTTTTGCATTCTGCGATGCGCCACACACGGCGTTTACGGCCCCGGCACCATCTTCTTCTGCTTCGCTTTGAAGCGGTTGAACAGCGGCGCGATCAGCGGGTTGTAGCTCCACGCGATGCGCTTGCGCAGCCAACTGGCCGGGCGGTTGCGGATAGCGAAACGATAGATGTGCTCCGGATCGCCGCCCACCACGTTGCGCCCGAACGGGTGGGTGGTATGCAGGTAGCGGAAGCCCTGCGCGCGTGCGATCGGCAGGTAGTCCTCGTCGAAGTCGCCATACGGCCAGCACAGCGTGTCCGACACCTCGCCCAGCTGCTTCTGCAGCACCTGTCGGGCCATCGACAGATCGCGGGTGATGCCTTCGCGTTTCTGCTCGCGGCTGATGTCCTGCTTCAGCCAGCGCGTATGGGTGTGGGTGTGGCAATGCACTTCGAAAGTGCCCGCAGCGATCATCTCGCGTGCCTCGCTCCAGCGCATCATCACATCATCGGTGCGGTCCTCGCGCAGGATCGCCGCTTCACAGCCGCGATGGTCCGGCGTGGCCGGCAGCACGGCGCCGGGCTGGCCGGCATGCGGGCGCACCGGGCCTTCGCCCATCCAGCCGGTGACCACGAACACCACTGCGTGCATGCCGTACTTCTGCAGGATCGGATGCGCGTACACCCAGTTGTCCAGGTAACCGTCATCGAAGGTGATCACGATCGACTTGCGCGGCACCGGCTTGCCCGCCAGGAAGTCGGCGTACTGGTCCAGGGTCAGCGAGGTCCAGCCGTTGCTGGCCAGCCAGGCGATCTGGCTTTCGAAATTCTCCGGCGACACCGTGATCATGCCCGGCGACGGCGACACGTGGTGGTGCATCAATACCGGCACGGATCTAGCGTTGGCCATGGCCCAGTTCCTTCAACCACTGGTGGTAATAATGTTCGGTTGCTTCAGTGTGCCCCAACGGGGTGAAGCGCTGTGCGGTGCGCATCCATTCCCAGCCAGCGCGCCCCATGCGTCGGCGCTGTTCGGGTTGTTCGATCAGCGTCTTCAACGCGCCGGTCAGGGCGGCCTGGTCACCCAGCGGGGCGAGCAGGGCATTGCTGCCTTCGAGCACCATTTCCGGCACGCCGCCCACGCGCGTGGCCACGATGGGCACGCCCACGTGCGCCGCCTCCAGGAACACCGTGCCCGCCGCTTCCTTGTGCGAGGCCAGGGCGAAGATGTCGAAGCCTGCAATCAACCGGCAGGCGCCCAGCCGATACCCCAGCAGGTGGACCTGCGCCTCCACGCCCAGTTCGCGGCGCAGCGCCACCAGCTTGTCCATCACCGGCTGGCCATCGCCGACGATCACCAGCTGCAGGTTGGGATGCTGCCGGCACAGCGGCGCGATCGCCCGCAGCAGGTCCAGGTGACCCTTGGGCTCGCGCAGCACGGCCACGCAGCCGACTACGATATGGGCCTCATCGAAGCCCAGTTCACGGCGCACCTCCGCGCGCGTGTCCTGCACGCACTGCCAGGGGTCGTCGCTCTCGATCTGCGACCACTGCGTTGGCACGGCGATTGGTGGCACGATGCCGATGCGGCCGTCCTCGATCCCCCGCGTCACCAGCAACTGCTTGACGTAGCTGCTCACCGTCAGCACCCGGTGCGGCAGGCCGGTATAGGTCAGCAGCGAGTTGACCGGGCTCATCAGGTGGCGCGAGCGCACTACCAGCGGGGTGCCGCCCAGGCGCGCGCCCGCCGCGGCGATCAGGCTGTCCCGCCGGCTGGTGGTGTTGACCACGTCGAAGGCGCCGCGCCGCACCAGCCGGCTGACCGACCAGATGCCGCGCAGCAGGCGCAGCAGCCCGCCCATCTTCAGCGTGTGCACGGTGAAGCCGGCCTCACGCGCGATCTCGCCCAGGCGGGCGCCGGGTTGGCAGAGCAGCGATACCTCGTGGCCACGGTCGCGCATCGCCAGCATGTGGCGATAGATGTAGATTTCCTGGCCGCCGAATCCCTTGGCGGCCTCGGTGTGCAGGATCCGGAGCGGCGCCAGCGTGCGCGGCTCGTTCACCGATGCAGCGCCCGCGGGCGCGGTGGCGTGCCAGGGGGCCGCTGCGGTCGATGCATCGCCAGCGGCCGTCAACGTCTGGCGCGGGGGAAGGGATGGGGCGGGAACGCTGGGGTGGAAAGCATCCATGGAGCGGCTCGGGTGGCGCAGGAGGGCAGGGGACGTGGCGGCGGCGGCTGCGTCGGCGACCCGTCCAGAGGAAGGCGGGCGGCGCATTGTATCGGTTTGTATCTTTGTGTCGGCAGTGCCGATGGTCGGATCTGGCACAATGTTCAGCCGGGCCACAGTGGTGGCCCGTGTCCCATCCGAACTAGCCAGGAACCGCTGTGAGCCAGATCCCGACCCTCGATATCACCCGTTTCGACAGTGACCGCGACGCGTTCGTCGCCGAGCTGGGCGCGGCCTACCGCGAATGGGGATTCGCGGGCATCCGCAACCACGGCATCCCGCAGGCCGATATCGACGCGGCCTATGAGGTCTTCAAGGCCTTCTTCGCGCTGCCGGAAGAAACCAAGCGCACGTACCACGTGCCGGGCAGCGGTGGCGCCCGTGGTTACACGGCCTTCGGCGTGGAAACGGCCAAGGGCTCGGCGCATTTCGACCTGAAGGAGTTCTGGCACATCGGTCGCGAGATCCCGGACGACTCCAGGTACCGTGACGTGATGGCGCCGAACCTGTGGCCGAGCGAGGTGCCGAACTTCCGCGAGCGGGGCTATGCGCTGTACCAGGCGCTGGACACGCTGGGCTCGCGGGTGCTGTCGGCCTTGGCCCTTCACATCGGCCTGCCGGAAGATTTCTTCGCCGACAAGACCAACAACGGCAACTCGATCCTGCGGCCGATCCACTACCCGCCGATCACCGCCGAGAACATTCCCAACGTGCGCGCCGGTGCACACGGCGATATCAACTTCATCACACTGCTGGTGGGTGCCAGCGCAGCGGGCCTGGAGGTGCAGTCGCACGAGGGCAAGTGGGTGCCGTTCACTTCGGACGCGGACACGATCGTGGTGAACATCGGCGACATGCTGCAGCGCCTGACCAATCACGTGTATCCGTCCACCATCCACCGCGTGGTCAATCCTCCGGGGGAGCAGGCGCGCCAGCCGCGCTATTCGGTGCCGTTCTTCCTGCACCCGAACCCGGATTACCTGATCGACGTGCTGCCGACCTGCATCACGCCGGAAAACCCGAGCCGCTACCCGGAGCCGATCACCGCCCACGGTTTCCTGGAAGAGCGTCTGCGCGAGATCAAGCTGAAATAAGGAGGCGTCGGCCTTGTGCCGATTCCCTCCCGGTAGATGCCGGCCCTTGGGTCGGCATGCCCCGTGAAGGCCGCCGAAAGGCGGCTTTCTTTATATGGGATGGTTGGTGCGAAGGTGAAGGGCTAACAGCCGGCTGAGCCGTGGCTATTGCGGGGGCGGGCGRTGCCATGCCCAGCCGGGACACGCCGTAAACCCATCCCTGGGGGCTCGCGGGCGCCATCCATGGCGCCCGACGGTCCCGGCTGGGCATGGCACCGCCCACCCAGATGGATTGCCGTGATCGGTCGGAAGGGCAGGAAGAGCGGGAAAGGCGGGCTGTCAGGCGGGGTAGGTGCCGACCGCTGGTCGGCACGCTCTTCAGCCCGCGGGCGAACCGGCCAACTGTCAGGGGAGGCATGGGTGGGAGGKCGGGACCGTCAGGCGGCCCGGGTCCGACGCATGCGTCGGACGGGCTGGGCAGGACGCCCCGCCCGGGTCTTGCCGCGCGCGCAGGACTGCGCCTGCGGGCCCCCAAGGACGGGTTTACGGCGCGTCCCACCCTCCCACCCAAGCCCTCCCGGCACGATGAAACCCCCAGCCATCGCCGTTCGCCCCCCCCCCCAATATCCATTTGAAATGTAAGCGTTTTCGCAGCCACCCCATTTCGTTACATCCGTTATCATGGGCGGCTGATACCCAAAGGAGCATCGCCATGCGTCGCAAGATCGTCGCCGGTAACTGGAAGCTGCACGGCAGCCGCCAATTCGCCACGGACCTGGTCAGCGACCTGGTGGCCAGCCTCCCGGCCGACGGCGTCGAGGTGGTGATCCTGCCCCCGTTGCCCTATCTGGGCGAACTGGTCGAAGCGTTCGAAGGCCGCGCCATCGCCTTCGGCTCCCAGGACGTCAGCTCCAATGAGAAGGGGGCCTACACCGGTGAGGTCTCTGCGGCCATGCTCGCCGAAGTTGGCGCCCGCTACGGCCTGGTCGGCCACTCCGAGCGGCGCCAGTACCACGCCGAAAGCAGCGAGCTGGTCGCGCGCAAGTTCGCCGCCGCCCTGCATGCCGGCCTGGTCCCGGTGCTGTGCGTGGGTGAAACCCTGGAGCAGCGCGAGGCCGGCCAGACCGAGCAGGTCATTGCCGGCCAGCTGGCCCCGGTCCTTGACCTGGTCGGCCCGGCCGGCTTCCAGCACGCCGTTGTCGCCTATGAGCCGGTCTGGGCAATCGGCACCGGCCGCACCGCTTCCAAGGAGCAGGCCCAGCAGGTCCATGCGTTCATCCGTGGCGAAGTGGCCAAGCTGGATGCTAGAATCGCCGATTCGTTGCCGATCCTGTACGGCGGCAGCGTGAAGCCCGACAACGCAGGGGAACTGTTCGCACAGCCCGATGTCGATGGTGGGCTGGTGGGCGGCGCCTCGTTGGTTGCCGCGGACTTCCTGGCCATCGTCGATGCGGCGGCCGGGCGATAAAGAATAATGTTGCCGGCTGCTGGCCGGCATTTACAGTCCGAGGACGGATTCGAAATGCTGATGTTGATCCTCAATGTGGTCTACGTGCTGGTGGCAGTGGCCATGATCGCGCTCATCCTGATGCAGCGTGGTTCCGGTGCGGCCGCAGGCTCGGGCTTCGGTGCCGGTGCCTCCGGGACCGTGTTCGGCGCGCGTGGCGCGTCCAACTTCCTGTCCAAGTCGACCAAGTGGCTGGCCGTGGTGTTCTTCGGCATCAGCCTCTTCATGGCCTGGTACGCCAGCCATGGCTCGCGTCCGACCAGCGGTCAGGATCTCGGTCTGATGTCGGCCCCGGTCGCAACGACCCCGGCCGCCCCGGCGGGCGAGCTGCCGGCCGTGCCCAAGGCCCCGGAAACCGCTGTGCAGCAGCCGGTTCCGCAGGCAACTGTGCCGGCTCAGGCGGAAACGCCGAAATCGGGTGAAGAAAAGCCTTCGGAAGGCTCCCAGACTCGCTGAAGACGGTTACAATATGCGGCGCATTGAGGGAGTCCGATAGGGAATCCCGTCAATGCAAACGTAAGCCCAGGTGGCGGAATTGGTAGACGCACTACCTTGAGGTGGTAGCGACGAGAGTCGTAGGGGTTCGAGTCCCCTCTTGGGCACCATTTGTTTGTAAGCGGGTTCGTCTGGCGCGCAAAGCGCCAGGTAGCGGTATCCGTCCACTCCCCCATGCCAAAGCGCCTGCAGGCGCAGCGGCAGAGGCAAGAGAGAATCGCTGTGCTGGCCGAATATTTGCCGTCTCTGCTGTTTCTGATCGTTGCCACCGGTATCGGCGTTTCGCTGATGCTGGTTGGCCGATTCCTCGGTCCACGACGTCCTGATCTGAAAAAGCTCTCGCCGTACGAATGCGGCTTCGAGGCTTTCGAGGACGCGCGCATGAAGTTCGATGTGCGCTACTACCTGATCGCGATCCAGTTCATCGTATTTGACTTGGAAATCATCTTCATCGTGCCGTGGACCCAGGTCTTCATGGAGCTGGGCGCACGTTCGCTGGTCACGATGGGCCTGTTCGTGGGCATGCTTTTCCTCGGTTTCATTTACGTCTGGAAGAAGGGAGCGCTGGAATGGGAGTGATTCAGACGCTCGACGGCCTGATGAACAACCCGGTCCCGGAAGGGCGGGTCGATGACATCCTGCGTCCCGAAGGCGACAACCCGCTGCTGGAAAAGGGTTACCTGACCACCAGTGTCGATGCGCTGCTCAACTGGGCACGCACCGGCTCGATGTGGCCGATGACCTTTGGTCTGGCGTGCTGCGCCGTGGAAATGATGCATGCCGGCGCCGCGCGTCTGGACCTTGACCGCTACGGGGTGGTGTTCCGCCCGTCGCCGCGTCAGTCCGACGTGATGATCGTCGCCGGTACCCTGGTCAACAAGATGGCCCCGGCGCTGCGCAAGGTCTATGACCAGATGCCGGACCCGAAGTGGGTCATCTCGATGGGCAGCTGCGCCAACGGTGGCGGCTACTACCACTACTCGTATGCAGTAGTGCGTGGCTGTGACCGCGTGGTGCCGGTGGACATTTATGTTCCCGGCTGCCCACCTACCGCCGAAGCGCTGGTGTACGGGATCCTGCAATTGCAGAAGAAGATCTGGCGTACGCAGACCATCGCCCGCTGACATCCCTCCTGACAAGAGCACGCCAAGCCCCCATGGCAGAGCAAGCACCTTCCTTCATCGACCGACTTTCCGCACGTTTCGCAGGTGCGCAGGTCTTCGTGGTCGAACCCCGCGGCGAAGTGACGCTGGAAGTGCCCGCCGCTGACTGGCATGCCACTGCTGTGGCGCTGCGCGACGAATTCGGTTTCGAGCAGGCCGTTGACCTGTGCGGCCTGGACTACCTCGGCTACGGCAGCGACGAATGGGATACGGCCGATGTGTCGTCCCAGGGCTTTAGCCGTGGCGTCGAGGGCAAGTCTGTCGGTCGTTTCGCCTGGGGTGAATTCCCCACCCGCGAAACCAGCGATGGCGCCCAGCCGCAGCCGATCCCGCTGCAGCGTTTCGCCGTGGTCGCCCAGCTGCGCTCCTACCAGCACAACCTCACCATGCGCATCCGTTGCTTTGCGCCGAATGAGGAACTGCCGGTGGTTGCCTCGCTGACCAACGTGTGGCCGGGCCTGAACTGGTTCGAGCGCGAAGCGTTCGACCTGTTCGGCGTGATCTTCGAAGGCCATCCGGACCTGCGCCGGATCCTGACCGACTACGGTTTCGTCGGCCATCCGTTCCGCAAGGATTTCCCGCTGATCGGCAACGTCGAAGTGCGCTACGACGAAGAAAAGCAGCGCGTCATCTACGAACCGGTCACCTCGGTCGAACCGCGCGTCGGCGTGCCGCGCGTGATCCGTGACGACGCCCGTTTCCAGACCGCTGCCGGTGAATCCGCGCAGTCGGAGGCAAGCAAGTGAGCGAATTCACCCAGGCCCACCAGGCCTTTGCGAGCAACCCGGCCGAACTGCGCCAGGAAATCCGCAACTACACCATGAACTTCGGTCCCCAGCATCCGGCCGCGCACGGTGTGCTGCGCCTGATCCTGGAAATGGACGGCGAAACCATCATGCGTGCCGACCCCCACGTGGGCCTGCTGCACCGTGGTACCGAAAAGCTGGCCGAATCCAAGCCGTTCAACCAGTCGATCGGTTACATGGATCGCCTGGATTACGTGTCGATGATGTGCAACGAGCACGCCTACGTGCGCGCGATCGAAACCCTGATGGGGATCGAAGCGCCTGAGCGTGCGCAGTACATCCGCACCATGTTCGACGAAATCACCCGCATCCTGAACCACCTGATGTGGCTGGGCTCCAACGCGCTCGATCTGGGCGCGATGGCGGTCATGCTGTACGCCTTCCGTGAACGCGAAGAGCTGATGGATTGCTATGAAGCGGTCTCCGGCGCGCGCATGCACGCGGCGTACTACCGTCCGGGCGGCGTTTACCGCGACCTGCCGGACCGCATGCCCAAGTACAAGGAATCGCGCTGGCACAAGGGCAACGCCCTGAAGAACCTCAACGCCTCGCGCGAAGGTTCGCTGCTCGATTTCCTGGAAAACTTCACCGCTGAGTTCCCCAAGCGCGTGGACGAGTATGAAACCCTGCTCACCGACAATCGCATCTGGAAGCAGCGCACTGTCGGCATCGGCGTGGTCACCCCCGAGCTGGCGCATGCCTGGGGCATGACCGGCGTGATGCTGCGCGGCTCGGGCATTGCTTGGGATCTGCGCAAGAAGCAGCCCTATGCCAAGTACGACGCGGTCGATTTCGACATCCCGCTCGGCAAGGAAGGCGACTGCTACGACCGTTACCTGGTGCGCGTGGCCGAGATGCGCGAGTCCAACCGCATCATCAAACAGTGCGTCACCTGGCTCAAGGCCAACCCCGGCCCGGTCATGGTCAAGAACTTCAAGGTCGCGCCGCCCAGCCGCGAAGACATGAAGGACGACATGGAAGCGCTGATCCATCACTTCAAGCTGTTCAGTGAAGGCTACTGCGTCCCGGCCGGCGAAACCTACGCCGCCGTCGAAGCGCCCAAGGGCGAGTTCGGCTGCTACCTGATGTCTGATGGTGCCAACAAGCCGTTCCGCGTGCACCTGCGCGCGCCGGGCTTCGCCCATCTGTCCTCGATCGACTCGATCGTGCGCGGGCACATGCTCGCCGACGTGGTCGCCATGATTGGTACCTACGATCTGGTGTTCGGCGAGGTGGACCGGTGATCGCATCCGCTTGCACGATGCCTGACACCCGCCGGCTGTTGCCGGCGCTGCAGGTTCTGGTTTTTAACGATTTCGTATTCGCTGAGGTCGGCCGATGAAGGCGACAGGTAATTTCGAGGCGGCGCGCGACGTCGACCCGATGGTGGTCTTGAACGACAAGACCCGTGCGCACATCGATCACTGGCTGGCCAAGTTCCCGCCGGATCGCAAGCGCTCGGCTGTCCTGCAGGGCCTGCACGCCGCACAGGAACAGAACGCAGGCTGGCTGACCGACGAGTTGATCGCCGGCGTCGCCAAGTACCTGGACCTGCCGCCGGTGTGGGCCTACGAAGTGGCCAGCTTCTACTCGATGTTCGAGCTGGAGAAGGTCGGTCGCCACAACGTTGCCTTCTGCACCAACATCAGCTGCTGGTTGAACGGCGCCGAAGACCTGGTCGCGCACGCCGAAAAGAAGCTCGGCTGCAAGACCGGTCAGTCCACCGCCGACGGCCGCATCTACCTCAAGCGCGAAGAAGAATGCCTGGCCGGTTGCGCCGGCGCGCCGATGATGGTCATCAATGGCCATTACCACGAGCGCCTGACCGTCGAGAAAGTCGACGAGCTGCTGGACGGGTTGGAGTAAGACATGGCACATCATCACGCACCCAGTGGTCCGGTCGGTCCCGCACCGTTGCCGCACCAGGTGGTCTACACCACCCTGCATTACGACACTCCGTGGTCGTATGAGAGCTACCTCAAGACCGGTGGCTATGCCGCGCTGCGCAAGATCCTCGAAGAGAAGATCTCGCCGGAGCAGGTCATCGAGATGGTCAAGCAGTCCAACCTGCGCGGCCGTGGCGGCGCGGGCTTCCCGACCGGCCTGAAGTGGTCCTTCATGCCCAAGGGCACCATGCAGAAGTACATCCTGTGCAACTCGGATGAATCCGAGCCGGGGACCTGCAAGGACCGCGACATCCTGCGCTACAACCCGCATTCGGTCGTGGAAGGCATGGCGATCGCCTGCTACGCCACCGGCTCGACCGTGGGCTACAACTACCTGCGCGGTGAGTTCCACCACGAGCCGTTCGAGAACTTCGAACAGGCCCTGGCCGACGCGTACGCGAACGGCTGGCTGGGCAAGGACATCCTCGGCAGCGGCGTGGACATCGATATTTACGGTGCGCTGGGCGCCGGCGCCTACATCTGCGGCGAAGAAACCGCGCTGATGGAATCGCTGGAAGGCAAGAAGGGCCAGCCGCGCTACAAGCCGCCGTTCCCGGCCAACTTCGGCCTGTACGGCAAGCCGTCGACGATCAACAACACCGAGACCTATGCCTCGGTGCCGGCGATCATCCGCAACGGCCCGGAATGGTTTGCAGGCCTGAGCCTGACCAAGAACGGCGGCCCGAAGATCTTCTCGGTCTCCGGCTGCGTGCAGAAGGGCGGCAACTTCGAAGTGCCGCTGGGCACCACCTTCGACGACCTGCTGGAAATGGCCGGTGGTCTGAAGCCGGGCCGCACCCTCAAGGGCGCAGTCCCGGGCGGCGTCTCGATGCCGGTGCTGAAGGCCGAAGAGCTCAAGGGCCTGCAGATGGACTACGACACCCTGCGTGCCTTGGGCACCGGTCTGGGCTCGGGGGCCATCGTGGTGCTCGACGACAGCGTCTGCTGCGTCAAGTTCGCCTGCCGCATCAGCCAGTTCTTCCACAAGGAATCCTGTGGGCAGTGCACCCCGTGCCGTGAAGGCACCGGCTGGATGCACCGCGTGCTGGAGCGCATCGTCGCCGGCAAGGCCACGATGGAGGACCTGCATCAGTTGAAGACGGTGGCCGGCCAGATCGAAGGCCACACCATCTGCGCGTTCGGTGAAGCGGCGGCATGGCCCATCCAGGGCTTCCTGCGCCAGTTCTGGGACGAATTCGAGTATTACATCGTCAACGGTCATTCGATGGTTGACGGCAAGAAGGTGGAGGCAGCCGCCGCATGAGCGCGCAACCCGTGAACCCGAGCGTGCCACCGGACCACGTGACCGTCGAAATCGACGGCCAGTCGCTGGTCGTGCCCAAGGGCTCGATGATCATCCAGGCCGCCGACAAGGCCGGCATTCCGATCCCGCGCTTCTGCTACCACGAGAAGCTGCCGATCGCCGCCAACTGCCGCATGTGCCTGGTCGACGTGGAAAAGTCGCCCAAGCCGGCACCGGCCTGCGCCACGCCGGTCATGGATGGCATGAAGGTCGCCACCCGCAGTGAAAAGGCGCTGAAGTTCCAGCGCTCGGTGATGGAATTCCTGCTGATCAACCACCCGCTGGACTGCCCGATCTGCGATCAGGGCGGCGAGTGCGAACTGCAGGACGTCTCGCTGGGCTATGGCCGTTCGGTCAGCCGTTTCAACGAGCGCAAGCGCGTGGTGCCCGATGAGGACATCGGTCCGCTGGTCGCCACCGAAATGACCCGCTGCATCCAGTGCACCCGCTGCGTCCGCTTCACCGCCGACGTCGCCGGTACCTACGAGCTGGGTGGCATGTACCGCGGTGAAAACCTGCAGATCGGCACCTACGACGGCAAGCCGCTGACCACCGAACTGTCCGGCAACGTCGTGGACGTCTGCCCGGTCGGCGCGTTGACCAACAAGGTGTTCCAGTTCCGCGCCCGTCCGTGGGAACTGACCGCACGCGAGTCGCTGGGTTACCACGACGCGATGGGCTCGAACCTGTTCCTGCACGTGCGTCGCGGCGAAGTGCTGCGCGCGGTGCCGCGCGACAACGAAGCGGTCAACGAATGCTGGCTGTCCGATCGCGACCGCTATTCGCACCAGGGCCTGTACAGCGAAGACCGCGCGGTCAAGCCGCTGCGCAAGGTCAATGGCGAGTGGAGGGAAGTGAGCTGGGCCGAAGGCCTGGCCGCGGCCAAGGACATCCTGACCGCCCACCAGGGCGATGACCTCGGCGTGCTGGTGCACCCGTCGGCCTCCAACGAGGAGGGCGCGCTGCTGGCCCGTCTTGCTGCCGGCCTGGGCACCACCAATATCGATCACCGCATCAACAACCGCGACTTCTCCGACGCCGCCACCGCCGAAGTGTTCGGCCTGCCGCTGGCCGAGATCGAAGGCGCCGACAGCATCGTCGTGCTCGGCAGCAACATCCGCCACGAACTGCCGCTGCTGCACGCCCGCCTGCGCAAGGCGCAGACCACGCGCAACGCGAAGATCCACGCCGTCAACCCGGTGGACTTCGATTTCGCGTTCAAGCTGGCCAGCAAGCAGATCGTCGCTCCGTCGGCCTTCATCGATGCGCTCGGCAACGCCGACCTGCGCGATGCGGTCAAGGGCGCCAGCAACGCCGTGCTGATCGTCGGTGGCATCGCTGAAAACCACCCGCAGGCGGCCGCGATCCGCGCCGCCGCGCGTGATTTCGCCGCCGCCACCGGTGCCAGGCTGTGCCGCATCCCGCAGGGCGCCAATGCCGTGGGCCTGACCCGTGCCGGCGTGCTGCCGGCCGGCAAGGACGTCAATGCCATGTTGGCCCAGCCGCGCAAGGCCTATGCCATCTACGGCATCGAGCCGGGCCTGGACTTCGCCGACGCCGCCGCTGCCCGCAAGGCGTTGGCCGGTGCCCAGGTGGTGGCTTTCAGCCAGTTCGCCTGTGCCTCGACCCGCGACGTCGCCGACGTGATCCTGCCGATCGGCGCACTGCCGGAAGTGGATGCCACCCTGACCAACCTCGATGGTCGCGAGCAGTCGGCCCGTGCCGGCGGCAAGCTGCCGGGCGAGGCGCGTGAAGGCTGGCGTGTGCTGCGTGCACTGGGCGGCGAGCTGTCGCTGGCCGGTTTCGAGTTCACCGACCTGGCCGGCCTGCGTGCCAGCCTGGCCCCGGTCAGCGTCACCGTTTCGTCCTCGGCGGCCGTGCCGGCGGCTGTGTCGGGCGCGGGCGAGGGCCTGGAAGTGACCTCCACCGCCGCGATCTACCGCACCGATGCGGTTGTCCGCCGCGCCCAGGCGCTGCAGTCGCATCCGCTCAACAACGCCCCGCGCATCGTGCTCAATGCCGACGATGCCGCCCGCCTGCAGTTGGTGGAAGGGCAGATGGCCAAGGTCGGCACCGACGCCGGCCTCGCCACCCTGCCGGTGGTGGTCGACACCCGCGTCGCCGCGGGCTCGGTCTGGATTGAATCGGGCCACGGTGCAACCGCACCGCTGGGTGCCGCACGCGTAACGGTGGTGGCTGCATGAACGAATTGCTGTTGAACGCGGTCGACCCGCTGCACCAGTGGCTGCTGTCACTGGGCGACATCGGTGCGCTGCTCTGGATCATCCTGAAGATCCTGGTGATCGCCATGCCGGTGATCATCTCGGTGGCCTTCTACGTGGTCTGGGAGCGCAAGCTGATCGGCTGGATGCACGTCCGCCACGGCCCGATGTATGTCGGCATGGGCATCTTCCAGGCCTTCGCCGACGTCTTCAAGCTGCTGTTCAAGGAAATCATCCAGCCCAGCAGCTCGCACAAGGCGATGTTCATCCTGGCGCCGCTGATCACGTTGGCCCCGGCCTTCGCGGCCTGGTCGGTGATCCCCTTCGATGCCCGGCTGGTGCTGTCCAACGCCAACGCTGGCCTGCTGTACCTGCTGGCGATGACCTCGCTGGGCGTGTACGGCATCATCCTGGCCGGTTGGGCCTCCAACTCCAAGTACGCCTTCCTCGGTGCGATGCGCGCCTCGGCGCAGATGATCAGCTACGAAATCGCCATGGGCTTTGCCCTGGTCGGCGTGATGATCGCCTCGGGCAGCCTCAACCTGAGCAGCATCGTGATGGCGCAGGCGGGCAACTCCGGTCTGTTCGACTGGTTCCTGCTGCCGCTGTTCCCGCTGTTCATCGTGTACTGGGTGTCCGGCGTCGCCGAAACCAACCGCGCGCCGTTCGACGTGGTGGAAGGTGAATCGGAAATCGTTGCCGGCCACATGGTCGAATACTCCGGTGGTGCGTTCGCGCTGTTCTTCCTGGCCGAATACGCCAACATGATCCTGATCAGCTTCCTGATCTCGATCTTCTTCCTCGGCGGCTGGCTGAGCCCGCTCCAGGGCTGGATCACGGCCGATATCTCGCCGTGGATCGACTGGATCTGGAAGGGCGGCTGGCCGTGGCTGCTGCTGAAGGTCTTCTTCTTCGCCAGCTCCTACATCTGGTTCCGTGCCAGCTTCCCGCGCTTCCGCTACGACCAGATCATGCGTCTGGGCTGGAAGGTCTTCATCCCGCTCACCATCTTCTGGATTGCAGTGACGGCGGTGATGGTGTTTTACGGCGTGATCCAGAAGGGCGTCTAAGTGATGAACAGAATTACCCATTACTTCAAAAGCCTGCTGCTCCTTGAGCTGCTCGGCGGTCTGTGGCTGACCCTGAAGTACGCCTTCAAGCCCAAGTACACGCTGATGTACCCGATGGAGAAGTTCCCGCAGTCGCCGCGTTTCCGCGGCCTGCATGCGCTTCGCCGGTATCCCAACGGCGAGGAACGCTGCATCGCATGCAAACTGTGCGAAGCGGTGTGCCCGGCGCTGGCGATCACCATCGATTCGGCCAAGCGCGAGGACGGCAGCCGTCGTACCACCCGTTACGACATCGATCTGTTCAAGTGCATCTTCTGCGGCTTCTGCGAAGAAAGCTGCCCGGTGGACTCGATCGTGGAGACCCACATCCTCGAGTACCACTTCGAGAATCGTGGCGAGAACATCGTCACCAAGCCGCAGCTGCTGGCCATCGGGGATCGGCTTGAAGCCGAAATCGCCGAGCGTCGCGCCGCCGATGCCGCTTTCCGCTGAGGTTCAATGATGGATTGGGTAAATATCAGTTTCTGGGTCTTCTCCATCGTGGCGGGCATTTCCGCCGCGGCGGTGATCAGCGTGCGCAATCCGGTCTATGCCGTGTTGTGCCTGATCCTGACCTTCTTCTCCGTGGCCTGCATCTGGATCCTGGTCGGCGCTGAGTTCCTCGGCGTGGCCCTGGTGCTGGTGTACGTGGGCGCGGTCATGGTGCTGTTCCTGTTCGTGGTGATGATGCTCGACATCGACGCCTCCAACCTGCGCGAGGGCTGGGTGCGCTACCTGCCGGTCGGGCTGGTGGTGGCCGTCACCATGCTGGTGCAGATGCTGGTGCTGATCGGGGTGAAGGGCAGGGCGGTCAATCCGTTCCCGGCCGACAACGCCGCCGCGCTGGCCGCCGACAGCTCCAACATCACCTGGCTGGCGCGCAGCCTGTTCACCGAATACCTGCTGCCGTTCGAGTTCGCCGCCGTCATCCTGACCGTGGCCGTGGTTGCCGCCGTGATGCTGACCCTGCGTCGCCGCACCGGCCTGAAGACCCAGAACCCGTCCGAGCAGACCATGGTCAAGGGCAGCGATCGCCTGCGCGTGGTCAAGATGGATGCCGAAACCCCGGTGGTCCACACCCGTACCCGTCCGTCCACCGACGAGGAGGCAACGCCATGATCACCCTCGGCCATATCCTGGCGCTGGGCGCGCTGCTGTTCTGCATCAGCCTCGCCGGCATCTTCCTCAACCGCAAGAACATCATCGTGCTGCTGATGTCCGTCGAGTTGATGCTGCTGTCGGTCAACATCAATTTCGTCGGGTTCTCGCGTGAACTGGGTGATACGGCCGGACAGCTGTTCGTCTTCTTCATCCTGACCGTGGCCGCGGCCGAGGCCGCCATCGGCCTCGCGATCCTGGTAACCCTGTTCCGTAACCGCCGCACCATCAATGTCGGCGAAATCGATTCGCTGAAGGGCTGATCCGTAGATGGAAATCACTCTCTCCAAGAGTCTGTTGATCGCAGTGGTGCTTGCACCGCTGATCGGCAGCATCATTGCCGGGCTGTTCGGCCGGCAGGTCGGTCGCATCGGCGCACAGACGGTCACCATCCTGGGCGTCGCCGCCAGCTGCATCATGTCCAGCTACGTGCTGTACATGCTGCTGTGGGGTGGCGCGCAGCCGTACAACGAGAACATCTACACGTTCTTTGAAGTCGGCCAGTACTCGGCGCATGTCGGTTTCATGATCGACAAGCTCACCGCGATGATGATGGTCGTGGTCACCTTCGTGTCGTTCCTGGTGCACGTGTACACCATCGGCTACATGCAGGATGACCCGGGTTACCAGCGGTTCTTCAGCTACATCTCGCTGTTCACCTTCTCCATGCTCACGCTGGTGATGAGCAACAACTTCCTGCAGCTGTTCTTCGGCTGGGAAGCGGTGGGCCTGGTGTCGTACCTGCTGATCGGTTTCTGGTTCAAGCGCCCGACCGCGATCTTCGCCAACATGAAGGCCTTCCTGGTCAACCGCGTGGGCGACTTCGGCTTCATCCTCGGCATCGCCGGCGTGTTGTGGGTGTTCGGCACCCTGGACTACGCCACCGTGTTCGCCAATGCGCCGATCCTGGGCAGCCCGCAGGCACAGCTGCAGGTCTGGTCCGGTGCGATCAACCTGTTCGGCACGTCCTTCCAGGTGTTCAACGAGCCGGTGATCTGGTCGATCGCCACCATCATCTGCATCTGCCTGTTCATCGGCGCCATGGGCAAGTCCGCCCAGGTCCCGCTGCACGTGTGGCTGCCGGACTCGATGGAAGGCCCGACCCCGATCTCGGCCCTGATCCACGCCGCGACCATGGTCACCGCGGGCATCTTCATGGTCACCCGCATGTCGCCGCTGTTCGAGCTGTCGCAGACCGCCCTGAACTTCGTGCTGTTCATCGGTGCGACCACCGCGTTCTTCACCGGCCTGATCGGCATCGTGCAGAACGACATCAAGCGCGTCGTCGCGTACTCCACGCTGTCCCAGCTGGGCTACATGACCGTGGCGCTGGGCGTGTCGGCCTATTCGGCAGCCGTGTTCCACCTGATGACCCACGCCTTCTTCAAGGCGCTGCTGTTCCTGGGTGCCGGCTCGGTCATCATCGCGATGCACCACGAGCAGGACATGCGCAAGATGGGCGGCCTGCGCAAGTACATGCCGATCACCTTCATCACCATGTGGATCGGCACGCTGGCCTTGGTGGGGACGCCGTTCTTCTCCGGCTTCTACTCCAAGGACACCATCATCGAAGCGGCGCAGCACCACGCGCACGTGTCCAACAGCTGGGTGGCCACCTACGGTTACTGGGCGGTGCTGGGCGGTGTGATCGTGACCAGCTTCTACAGCTTCCGCCTGCTGTTCCTGACCTTCCATGGCAAGGAACGCTTCCGCGACGCGCATGATGACCACGGCCACGGCCATGACGACCATCATGCTGACGCACACGCCGCCGACGCCCACCACGGCGACGCGCACCATGACGACCATGGCCATGGCCACGGTCCGCATGAGCCGCACGAGACCCCCTGGGTGGTGACCCTGCCGCTGATCCTGCTGGCGATCCCCTCGATCGTGATCGGTTTCTTCAGCATCGGTCCGATGCTGTACGGCACCGACTGGGCCGGCAAGCATGCCGACCACGCGGTCCCGGGCCAGGTGCATTCGTTCTTCACCGGCATCGTTGATTTCTACGACCCGGCACGCAACACCATTGGTGCCCTGGCTGAAGAGTTCCACGGTCCGGTGGCCTTCGCGCTCCATGGGATGATGGCCCCGGCCTTCTTCCTGACCGTGGCCGGCTTCCTGCTGGCGGCCCTGTTCTACCTGTGGAAGCCGGAGCTGGCGGGCAAGGCCCGCAAGACCTTCGCACCGCTGGTATCGGTACTGGAGAACAAGTACGGCTTCGACAAACTCTGGATCGGCGGTTTCGCCGGCGGCGGCATCAAGCTCGGCAAGGTTTCGCGCGCGATCGACACGAACATCGTCGATGGTGTGGTGGTCAACGGTTCGGCGCGCCTGATCGATCTGGCGGCCAACCTGCTGCGTCGCACCCAATCCGGTTTCCTCTATCACTACGCCTTCGCGATGATCATCGGCCTGATTGCCCTCCTGGGCGTCCTGATGCATTACCTGCGTTGATGACCTGTACGGAATAAGAAGACGTGTCGAACTGGCCTCTACTCAGTGTTCTCATCTGGCTGCCGATCCTCGGCGGTGCCTTGATCCTTGCCATCCGTGATGCCCGCACCGCCCGCTGGGCGTCGTTGGGTGTAGCGGTGCTGACCTTCGTGGCCAGCCTGTCGCTGCTCAGCGGCTATGACGTAGGGAACGACGCGCTGCAGTTCGTCGAGACCCGCGCCTGGATCCCCGCCTACGACATCGGCTACAACCTCGGCGTCGATGGCATCGCCATCGCGCTGATCCTGCTGACCACGCTGGTCTCGGTGCTGGCCCTGATTGGTGCGTGGAGCGCGATCGACAAGCGCGTCAACCAGTACGTGGCCGCCTTCCTGATCCTGGAAGGCGTCACGGTCGGCATCTTCGCTGCGACCGACGCGATGCTGTTCTACGTGTTCTTCGAAGCGATGCTGATCCCGATGTTCCTGATCATCGGTGTCTGGGGCGGCCCGCGCCGCATCTACGCCGCGCTGAAGTTCTTCCTGTACACCTTCCTCGGCTCGGTGCTGATGCTGGTGGCGCTGATCTACCTGTACCTGAAGGGTGGCAGCTTCCAGCTGGCCGACCTGTACCAGCTGCAGCTGTCGGGCAAGGAGCAGACCTGGATCTTCTTCGCGTTCCTGATCGCGTTCGCGGTCAAGGTGCCGATGTTCCCGGTCCACACCTGGTTGCCGGACGCCCACGTCGAGGCGCCGACCGCCGGCTCGGTGATCCTGGCCGCCATCGCCCTGAAGATTGGTGGTTACGGTTTCCTGCGCTTCAACCTGCCAATCGTCCCCGACGCCTCCCAGGAATGGGCATGGCTGGTGATCACGCTGTCGCTGATCGCGGTGATCTATGTCGGCCTGGTCGCCCTGGTCCAGGACGACATGAAGAAGCTGATCGCCTATTCGTCGATCGCGCACATGGGCTTTGTCACCCTGGGCACCTTCATCGCGCTGTGGCTGGTGCGTGACGCCGGCAGCCCGGATGCGGCCCGTCTGGGTCTGCAGGGCGCCATGGTGCAGATGGTGTCGCACGGCTTCGTCTCTGGCGCCATGTTCTCCTGCGTGGGCGTGCTGTACGACCGCATGCACAGCCGCCGGATCGCCGATTACGGCGGCGTGGTGAACGTGATGCCGTGGTTTGCCACCTTCGCCATGCTGTTCTTCATGGCCAATGCCGGCCTGCCGGGCACCAGCGGTTTCGTTGGCGAGTTCATGATCATCATGGCCAGCTTCCAGCGTCATCCGGCCCTGGCGCTGGGTGCGGCCAGTACCCTGGTGATCACGGCGGCGTATACGTTGTGGCTGTACAAGCGCGTGTTCTTCGGTGAAGTGGCCAATGCCCATGTCGCCGAACTGAAGGACATCAACGGTCGCGAATGGCTGGTGCTGGGTGTATTCGCCGTGGGCACTCTCGCCCTGGGCCTGTACCCCAAGCCGCTGACCGACCTGATGGAGCCCTCGATCGCGAAGCTCGTGATGCAGATTGCATCCAGCAAGCTGCTGTAATCGGGCCGTCGAGAGTATTGATTCCAGGATTTGATGATGACCACCTCGCCGCTGTTGCCATTGACCGCCGCTGACCTGCCCCCGCTCGCTCCCGAGCTGGTGCTGATCGCCAGTGCGTTCACCCTGTTGATCCTCGATCTGTTCATCAGCGACAAGAACAAGATCTGGACCCATCTGCTGTCGGTCGCCGCGCTGGCCGCGGTGCTGTTCATGCTCGCCACCGGAGTGGGCGGGCAGGGCGAGGTCTTCCACGGCATGTTCGTCCGCGATACCGCGGCCGACGTCATGAAGACCGTCATCGTGCTGTGCAGCGGCCTGACCCTGGTCTATGGCTGGAGCTACCTGCGCGAGCGCAAGCTGTACCAGGGCGAGATCCCGGTGCTGATCCTGTTCGGCACCGCCGGCATGATGATCCTGGTGTCCGCCGGCAGCCTGCTGATGGTCTACCTGGGCCTGGAACTGCTGGCGCTGTGCTCCTACGCCCTGGTGGCCAGCAACCGTGAAAACGGCCTGGCCTCGGAAGCGGCGATGAAGTACATCGTGCTCGGTTCGCTGGCTTCGGGGCTGCTGCTGTATGGCATGTCGCTGATCTACGGCGCCACCGGCTCGCTGCATCTGGACGCGATCCAGGCCGCCATTCCGCACTCGGAAGAGCGCGTACTACTGATGACCGGCGCGGTGTTCATGATCGCCGGCGTGGCCTTCAAGCTCGGCGCGGCCCCGTTCCACATGTGGCTGCCCGACGTGTACCAGGGTGCCCCGGCGCCGGTCGCGCTGTTCATCAGCTCGGCACCGAAGCTGGCCGCGTTCGGCATGGCCTACCGCCTGCTGGAAATGGGCCTGGGCCCGCTGTCGGATGAGTGGAAGTACCTGATCGCCGGCCTGGCCGCGCTGTCGCTGGTGATCGGCAACCTGATGGCGATCGCGCAGACCAACCTCAAGCGCATGCTGGCCTACTCGACCGTATCGCACATCGGCTTCCTGCTGCTCGGCATCGCCGGCGGTGGTGAGCGCGGTTACTCGGCGGCGCTGTTCTACGCCCTGAGCTACGCGATCATGTCGACCGCCGGCTTCGGCGCGATCATCGCGCTGTCGCGCAGCGGCTTCGAGGCCGAGAAGATCGAAGATTTCAAGGGCCTCAACGCACGCAATCCGTGGATGGCCGGCCTGGTGCTGTGCATCATGGCGTCGATGGCGGGTATTCCGCCGTTCCTGGGCTTCTGGACCAAGCTGGCGGTACTGGGCGCGGCGATCAACGGCGGCATGCTGTGGTTGGCGATCCTGGGCGTGCTGGCCGCGGTGGTGGGCTGCTTCTACTACCTGCGCGTGATCAAGGTCATGTACTTCGATGAGCCGGTGGGCGAGCCGCTGCCGGCCAACCACGACCGCGTGCTGGGTGTGGTGCTGGGCGTGAACGCCTTGGCACTGCTGGGCCTGGGCCTGGCGTGGAACCCGATCATGGTCTGGTGCCAGCAGGCGTTTGCACATATTTCATAAAAAACGATACAAACGTGCGCAACTCGTGTAATATTCATCTCCTGAGTTGTTGATGCAGCGGTTTCGCCAGAACATCGTTGCTTGGAAGCCCTCCGGGTCTTCCGCACTCATCCGCTTCTGCTGCGGGGTGGAGCAGTCTGGCAGCTCGTCGGGCTCATAACCCGAAGGTCGCAGGTTCAAATCCTGCCCCCGCTACCATATAGCTCCGGTGCAAGCCGGAGGCAGTGGACGAATCAAGCGATCCCGGCAACGGGGTCGCKTTTTTCGTTGTGTCGCCGGTGCCGGCGCCGGTGCCGAYGCCGAYGCCGACGCCGACGCCGAAGCCGAAGCCGAAGCCGAAGCCGCTGATGCCGGTGGTGGTGGTGGTGGTGGTGCTGGTGCTGGCGCTGATGCCGGTGGTGATGCTGATGCTGATGCCGGCGCTGACGCCGGCGCTGACGCTGACGCCGATGCCGATGCCGATGCCGATGCCGATGCCGATGCCGATGCGGTGCCGATGCGGTGCCGATGCCGATGCGGTGCCGATGCCGATGCCGATGCCGATGCCGATGCCGGCGAGGGCAGGGTAGAGCCGATCCATGGTCGGCTGCTCTTGCTCTGGCTTCGCATCTGCGGGTCAAATGGGTCATGTTTCAACAGGGGTTGCGCAGGGATGAAAACTCCCTTACAATTCCGCTTCTGCTGCGGGGTGGAGCAGTCTGGCAGCTCGTCGGGCTCATAACCCGAAGGTCGCAGGTTCAAATCCTGCCCCCGCTACCACAGAAAATCTGCAGTGCAGATGCAGTAGACGAAAAGGCGATTCCGGTGACGGGGTCGCCTTTTTCGTTGGTGGGGTTTGGTTTTTTGAAGGCGTAACCCAGGCCAAATGCCAGTGCCAGGTCAAATTAGGTGCGCAGGCTTCTGGAAGGGCGCTGGCCTGAGTAAGTTCGCGGGGCACGCTGCAAATCCCGCCCCGCGGCCCGCCTCGGCCCAGCCGCTGGCGGCTGGGCGTTCGGACGCTGGCGAGGCAGTGCCTCGCCGCAATGCTCCCTCACCCCTGTAAGCTCCTGAGCCGCCTCCATGCGGCTCAGGGCCCCGCAAAGCACCCGTAGTATGTCGGTGCCCAGCGGAGATCAAAGGCGCGGCATTATTTTTGGCGTTGCTTGCACTGGCTGGCGGATCGAAGGTTGCGGTGTTGGTGGATTCGGGAGTTGAATTGAAGGATTAGGAATTCGGAATTCGGAATTCGGGGATTCGGGGATTCGGAATGCGCCAGGCCTCCTCGCTCCCGGACTGACCCGCTCTTGAGCCCAATAACTCACAGGCCAACTCTCCAGGTGGCGGTGCGGGTGGGATGGCGGGACCGTTGGGCGCCATGGATGGCGCCCGCGAGCCCCCAGGGATGGGTTTACGGCGTGTCCCGCCATCCCRCCCGCGCCGACGCCCGCGACGTAGCCGAGATGCCGAGTGCCTTACCCGCGACGTAGCCGAGATGCCGAGTGCCGATACCCGCGACGCAGCCGCAGAGGCAAGGCCGTGGCCGTCAGCCCCTGCTGTTCAGCTTTTACAATACGGCAGCCGGAAGCATCCCAAACCATTGCACCAGCGCGGTGCAACGGCTATGATCAGTGGCTTAGCGGATTGACCACTCCCATCCCGTCAACGGATGAGAAGGGTCCCGCAACCGGCTTCCAGGAACGGCAACCTGTACCCAGGCCGCCGTGACCCCCCGGAACGCTGGGCTCGCAGGAACGCACACCGCGTGTGTTCCCGCTACCGGAATCCAGCATGACCGGAGTTGTACCGGACAAGGGGCCCAGCGGGCCCTTTGTTGTTTCCGGAAGGTGGTCCGTTCGCCRGACCAAGCCCGTATCTCTTTCAACGAACAAGGCAGACTGTGAGCGACAAGGCAACCGAAATCGCGAATCTGCTCGCCCCCACCGTTCAGTCGCTGGGTCTCGAGCTGCTGGGCGTGGAATACCTCACTGCCCCGGGTGGTGCGACGCTGCGCCTCTATATCGACGTGCCGCTGGCCGAACAGCCCGAGCGCATCGTCAACATCGACGACTGCGAACGCGTCAGCCGCGAAGTCTCCGCACAGCTGGACGTGGAAGACCCGATCACCGCCAATTACACCCTGGAAGTGTCCTCGCCTGGCGTCGACCGCCCGCTGTTCACCGGCGAGCAGTTCGAGCGCGCCATCGGCGAATCGGCCAAGGTCACGCTGAAACTCCCGCAGGACGGCCGTCGCCGACTGCAGGGTGAAATCCTCGCTGTGGACATCGAACAGGGCACCGTCACCTTCAAGGTCGACAATTCCCCGTTCACCGCCGATGTCGAGAATATCGACAAGGCACGCATCATGCCGGACTGGGCCGCCCTCGGCCTCGCTCCGACCAAACCGACTGGCCCGGCACCCAAGCAGGGTGGCAAGGCGAACAAGAAACCATCCAACGAGCCGGCGGCCAAAAAGCCGCGCGCGGAGTGAGCCAATGAGCAAGGAACTTTTGCTGGTAGTGGATGCGGTCGCCAATGAAAAGGGCGTTCCGCGTGAAGTGATCTTCGATGCCATCGAGGCAGCACTGGCGTCGGCGGCGAAGAAGCGCTACCCCGATGAAGAAGTGCTGGCCCGTGTGTCGATCGACCACAAGGACGGCAACTACGAGACCTTCCGCCGCTGGGAAGTGGTGGCCGATGACGTGGTGATGGAATCGCCCGACCGCCAGATTCGTCTGATGGATGCCATCGACGAAGCCGAAGGCGTGGAAGTCGGCGACTACATCGAAGAACAGATCGAAAACCCGGACTTCGGCCGTATCGCCGCACAGGCCGCCAAGCAGGTGATCGTCCAGCGCGTGCGCGAAGCCGAGCGCCAGCAGGTCGTCGATGCGTGGAAGGATCGTGTCGGCGAGCTGGTCACCGGTGTGGTCAAGCGCGCCGAGCGCGGCAACATCTATGTCGACCTCGGTGGCAACGCCGAAGCCTTCATCCCGAAGGACAAGGGCATTCCGCGCGACGTCCTGCGTGCCGGCGACCGCGTCCGCGGTTACCTGGCCGAAGTGCGCTCCGAGCCGCGTGGCCCGCAGCTGTTCATCAGCCGCGCCGCGCCGGAATTCATGATCGAACTGTTCAAGCTCGAAGTGCCGGAAGTCGGCCAGGGCCTGGTCGAGATCAAGGCCTGCGCACGTGATCCGGGCGACCGCGCCAAGATCGCCGTGCTCGCCCACGACGCCCGCACCGATCCGATCGGTGCCTGCATCGGCATGCGCGGTTCGCGTGTGCAGGCCGTGTCCAACGAGCTCAACGGTGAGCGCGTGGACATCGTGCTGTGGAACGAGAACCCGGCCAACTTCGTCATCAACGCGATGGCGCCGGCCGAAGTGCAGTCGATCATCGTCGACGAAGAAAAGCATTCGATGGACCTGGCCGTCGCTGAAGAGCGTCTGGCCCAGGCGATCGGCAAGGGCGGCCAGAATGTGCGCCTGGCCAGCCGCCTGACCGRTTGGCAGCTCAATGTGATGACCCAGGACCAGGTGACCGCCAAGTCCGAGGCAGAGCAGACCGTTGCCCGCCAGTTGTTCATGGACAAGCTGGAAGTGGATGAAGAAATCGCCGCCATCCTGGTGACCGAAGGCTTCAACACCGTGGAAGAAATCGCCTACGTCCCGGTCGGCGAATTGCTGGCCGTGGAAGGCTTCGACGAAGACATCGTCGAAGAGCTGCGTGCCCGTGCCCGCGATGCGCTGCTCAATGAAGCGCTGGCGGTGGAAGAAGGTCTGGAGGACGGCTCGCCGTCGGAAGACCTGCTCGCCCTGGAAGGCATGGACGAGGCGACTGCCTACGCCCTGGCCGGTCATGGCGTGCGTACCAGTGAGGACCTGTCGGACCTGGCCGCCGACGAGATCCTCGAGTTCGGTATCGAGGACATGGACCAGGAGCGCGCCGCCGCCCTGATCCTTGCCGCCCGAGCCGAGGAGATCGCCCGCCTGGAGCGCGGCGAATGAGCCAGCGATGAACAGTGCCCTGACCCGATCAGGGCTTAGACTCCGCGCTGCCTTCGCACGTTTCGAGGGAGCGCCAACCAGATCATAGGATCCGAATGTCGCAGCAAACCACCATCCGTAAGCTTGCCGAACTGGTCAACACGCCTGTCGATAAACTGCTCGTACAGCTTGCCGAAGCCGGCATGAAGTTCAGCGGTCCCGACCAGGTCGTGACCAGCACCGAGAAGGTGAAGCTCCTGGGCTTCCTTCGTCGTTCGCACGGCAAGACCGAGCAGCCCGTCGAGAGCACCGACGAGGCTGCCAAGAAGATCACCCTCAACCGTCGCAAGTTGCAGGAAGTGACGGTCAGCGCCGGCCGCAGCAAGACCACCGTCAACGTCGAAGTGCGCCAGAAGCGCACCTACATGAAGGACGCCAGCGGCAAGCCGATGACCGCGGATGAGGAGCGCGCCGACATCCTGCGCAAGCTGGAGGAATCCCGCCAGCGCAATCTGGACGAGCAGCGCGCACTGGCCGAGAAGGACCGTGCGCGCGATGAAGAAATCGCCCGCAAGCGTCAGGACGAAATCGACGCCAAGGAACGTGCCGAAGTCGAGCGCAAGGCGGCCGAAGCCGCTGCCGAAGCGGCCAAGAATGCACCGCCGGCCCCGGCCCCGGTTGCAGCCAAGCCTGCGGCCGCCAATGATGCCCCGGCGCGCAATCCGCGTCCGTCGGCGCCGTCGGCTGCACGTCCGGCCCCGCGTTCGGACGACCGCAACTCGAACAACACCAACAACCGCCCGGGCGCCAAGCGCGACGACGATGGTGGCAACCGCTTCGCCGGTCAGCTGCATCTGTCGGCCGCCGATCGCGCCCGTCGTGGCAACAACAGCAACTCGCGCGGTCGTCCGACCGGGCGCGTGCAGCACGGCAGCCGCCGTGACAGCAACCAGTCGCGCAGCGGCGGGGGTGCCCATGGTTTCKAGCGTCCGGTCGCCCCGATCGTGCGTGATGTGACCATCGGCGATACCGTCACCGTGGCCGATCTGGCCCAGAAGCTGGCCCTGAAGGGCGGCGATGTGGTCAAGGCGCTGTTCAAGATGGGCGTCATGGCGACCATCACCCAGACCATCGACCACGACACCGCTGCGCTGGTGACCGAAGAACTCGGCCACAACGTGATCCGTGCCAACACCAACGATGCCGAAGACGCGCTGCTGGCGCAGTCTGCTGGCAACCACGGCGACCCGGTGGCACGTCCGCCGGTGGTCACCATCATGGGCCACGTCGACCACGGCAAGACCTCGCTGCTGGATTACATCCGTCGCACCAAGGTCGCCACGGGCGAAGCCGGTGGCATCACCCAGCACATCGGTGCGTACCACGTTGAAACGCCCAAGGGCGTCATCAGCTTCCTGGATACCCCGGGCCACGCGGCGTTTACGTCCATGCGTGCCCGCGGTGCCAAGCTGACCGACATCGTGGTGCTGGTGGTGGCTGCCGACGATGGCGTCATGCCGCAGACCAAGGAAGCCATCCAGCACGCCCGTTCGGGGGGTGTGCCGCTGATCGTGGCGATCAACAAGATCGACAAGGCCGGCGCCGACCCGTTGCGGGTCAAGAACGAACTGCTCACCGAGCAGGTCGTGTCCGAAGACTTCGGTGGCGACACCCAGATGGTCGAGATCTCGGCCAAGGCTGGCCTGGGTATCRACGACCTGCTCGAGGCGATCTCGGTCCAGGCCGAACTGCTGGAACTGAAGGCCGTGGCCGACGGCCGCGCCAGCGGCGTGGTCATCGAGTCCTCGCTGGACAAGGGCCGTGGCCCGATCGCCACCGTGCTGGTGCAGCAGGGTTCGCTGAAGAAGGGCGACTACCTGGTCTGCGGTATCCAGTACGGCCGCGTGCGCGCCCTGTTCGACGAAACCGGCGCTCAGCCGGAGCAGGCGGGTCCGTCGATCCCGGTGCAGGTGCTGGGTCTGTCCGGCGTGCCGGATGCCGGCGATGACTTCGTCGTTGTCGAAGACGAGCGTCTGGCCAAGGACGTCGCGCAGCAGCGCGAAATCAAGCGCCGTGAATCGCGCCTGGTGCAGTCTGCCGGCAGCCGCATGGAAGACATCATGGCGACCCTGGGCAAGGGCGATGGCCAGCAGGTGCTGAACCTGGTGATCAAGGCCGACGTGCAGGGGTCGGTGCAGGCACTGAGCCAGGCACTGGTCGCGCTGTCCAACGAAGACATCCGCATCAACGTGATCCACTCCGGCGTGGGCGGCATCACCGAGTCCGATGCCAACTCCGCGGTTGCTTCCAAGGCCACCGTCATCGGCTTCAACGTGCGTGCCGATGCCTCCGCGCGTCGCATCATCGAATCCAATGGCGTGGACCTGCGTTACTTCTCGATCATCTATGACGTGATCGATCAGGTGAAGCAGGTGGCGTCCGGTCTGCTCGGCGTGGAAATCCGCGAAGAGATCATCGGTATCGCCCAGGTCCGCGACGTGTTCCGCAGCTCGAAGTTCGGTGCGGTCGCAGGCTGCATGATCATCGAAGGCACCGTGAAGCGCAGCAAGCCGATCCGCGTCCTGCGCGACAGCGTCGTGGTCTTCGAAGGCGAGCTGGAATCGCTGCGCCGCTTCAAGGAAAACGTCGAGGAAGTTCGCAACGGTACCGAATGCGGTATCGGCGTGAAGGCCTACAACGACGTCAAGCCGGGCGACCAGATCGAGTGCTTCGAGCGAATCGAAGTGCCGCGCACCCTGTAATGTTCCAGGCCGGACCGCTTCGCGCGGTCCGGCTTTTTCGCTTACGTACCACCCTTCAAGACGAGTCCGCCTACCGTGCCAAAGACCTTCCATCGAACCGACCGTGTTTCCGCCCAGATCCGCCGCGAACTGGGGACGCTCGTGCACAACGCCGTGCGTGTACACGGCCTGCCTTCGGTGAGCGTCTCCGACGTGGAAATCACCCGTGACATGGCGCATGCCAAGATCTTCGTCACCGCGCTGATGCCCGAACGTTCGGTAGAAGCCATGAAGGGCCTGAAGGAACTGGCCTGGGAGCTGCGGATGGAGCTGGCGCGTGCCATGAAGCTGCGCCATGTGCCCGAGCTGCACTTCCACTACGATGATTCGGTGGATCGCGGCGAGCGCATCGACAACATCCTGCGTGACCTGCCCGATACGCTGGCGGCTGAAAAAAGCCGACAGCCCGAGGACGACGCAGAGGATGGCGACGCGGACGAAAGCGACAAGAAATCTGATTGATGGACCAACAGCCCGCAAGGGCTGTTGTCTTATGGGACGGTGCCCGGGTCGACAAMGACCGCACCGTCGACCGCCGGGACTGCCGGCAGCGCCAGATGGCGCCGATTGAAACCACGACATGGCATCCCGAATCACATTCCGTCGCCTGGACGGCATTCTGCTGCTCGACAAGCCGGGCGGCATGAGCTCCAACGCCGCGCTGCAGATCGCGCGGCGCCTGTACCGCGCCGAGAAGGGCGGCCACACCGGCAGCCTGGACCCGCTGGCGACCGGCCTGCTGCCGCTGTGCTTCGGCGAGGCCACCAAGATTGCCGGCCTGCTGCTGGGCTCGGCCAAGGCCTACGACGCCGAGGTGGTGCTGGGCCAGACCACCGATACCGACGACGCCGATGGCGCGGTGCTGCGCGAACGGTCGGTCCCGCCGATCAGCGCCGAAGCGCTGGAGGCCGCGCTGGTACCGCTGAAGGGGCGCATCCTGCAGCGCGCGCCGATCTACTCAGCGCTCAAGCAGGGCGGCGAACCGCTGTACCTGAAGGCGCGCCGCGGCGAGGTCATCGAGGCGCCGGAGCGCCAGGTGGAGGTGCACGCCATCGAGGTACTGGAGCAGCAACCGACCCGTCTGCGCCTGCGCGTGACCTGCGGTTCAGGCACCTATATCCGCAGCCTGGCCCGCGACCTCGGGGAAACCCTGGGCTGTGGGGCACACATCGCCGGCCTGCGTCGGCTGTGGGTGGACCCCTTCCGCGACGTGCCGATGGTGTCCCTGGACACCCTGCGGACTCTGGTGGAGCAGGGCGACGAAGCCGCCATCGATGCGCTGCTGCTGCCGCTGGACGCGGGCCTGGCGCACTATCCACGGGTCACCCTGGATGCTGAACAGACCCCGCGCTTCTGCGTGGGCCAGCGCCTGCGCGACCCGGCCTGGGCCCAGGGCACGGTGGTGGTATACGGTCCGGACGAGGCCATCCAGGGCCTGGGCCAGGTCGACGAGAATGGCCGGCTGGCACCGCAGCGGCGCTTCAACCTGGCCGGCCAGGGCTGACCCCGGCGCAGCCGGTCCTTGTCCCGGACGGCTGCGCCCGTTACAATTTCGCGGCCTTTTCAGGCTTCCCGCGTTCTGCGGGTTCATCCTTTCGTTCACGGCGAGTCACGCGGTACGTCAATGGGACGTTTCTGCGGGCCACGCATCCAAGAGAAAATAAAATGTCGATCGACACCCAGAAAGTCATTGAAGACAACAAGCGCAGCGCCACCGACACCGGCTCCCCGGAAGTCCAGGTCGCTCTGCTGACCGCCCGCATCGAACTGCTGACCGGCCACTTCAAGACCCACAAGAAGGATCACCACAGCCGCCGCGGTCTGCTGCAGATGGTCAACCGCCGCCGCAGCCTGCTCGACTACCTGAAGAAGAAAGACGCTCCGCGTTACAAGGCCCTGATCGAAAAGCTCGGCCTGCGTCGCTAAGCACGAACCCCCACCGCGGCGCAGGAATGCGCCGCGGTTTTGTTTTGGCAGTACCGCATCAAACGTATGGGCCGGACAACCGGTCACCCGTCGGCGGCAAGGGTCGCCCGCGGTCCATTGAAGAAAGCATCATCCAAGGAAACCCCCGTGGCAAAAATCACCAAAACCTTCCAGTACGGCAAGCACACCGTCACGCTTGAAACCGGCGAAATCGCCCGTCAGGCCGGCGGTGCCGTCATCGTCAAGTTCGACGACACCGTGCTGCTGGTCTCCGCCGTTGCCGCCAAGAGCGCGCGTGAGGGCCAGGACTTCTTCCCCCTGACCTGCGACTATCAGGAGAAGTTCTACGCAGGTGGCCGTATCCCGGGCGGTTTCTTCAAGCGCGAAGGCCGCGCGACCGAAAAAGAGACGCTGATTTCGCGCCTGATCGATCGCCCGATCCGTCCGCTGTTCCCGGAAGACTACAAGAACGAAGTGCAGATCATCGCCACGGTGATGTCGCTGAACCCGGACATCGATGGTGACATCGCTGCCCTGATCGGTGCCTCGGCTGCGCTGTCGCTGGCCGGCACCCCGTTCAAGGGTCCGATCGCCGCCGCCAAGGTGGGTTACAAGAACGGTGAGTACATCCTCAACCCGACCGTGACCGAACTGAAGGATTCGGAGCTGGAACTGGTTGTCGCCGGTACCGCCAACGCCGTGCTGATGGTCGAATCCGAAGCCGCGCTGCTGTCCGAAGAGGTGATGCTGGGCGCTGTGACCTTCGGTCACCGCGAAATGCAGAAGGTCATCCACGCGATCAACGAACTGGTCGTGGAAGCCGGCACCAAGCCGTCGACCTGGGAAGCCCCGGCCAAGAACGACGTGCTGATCAGCGCCCTGCAGGAAGCCATCGGCCCGCGTCTGGGCGAAGCCTTCCAGGTGCGCGACAAGCTGCAGCGCCGTGACGCCATCTCGGCGATCAAGAAGGACGTGGTCGAGTCGCTGGCTGGCCGCGTGGCCGCCGAAGGCTGGAACCCGGCCGAGCTGTCGAAGGAATTCGGCGAGCTGGAATACAGCACCATGCGCAACTCGGTGCTGGACACCAAGGTCCGCATTGACGGCCGTGCGCTGGACACCGTCCGCCCGATCGCCGTGAAGACCGGCATCCTGCCGCGTACCCATGGTTCGGCGCTGTTCACCCGCGGTGAAACGCAGGCCATCGTGACCATCACCCTGGGCACCGCCCGTGATGGCCAGGTCATCGATGCCGTGTCCGGTGAGTACAAGGACAACTTCCTCTTCCATTACAACTTCCCCCCCTACTCGGTGGGCGAGACCGGCCGCATGATGGGCCCGAAGCGTCGCGAAATCGGCCACGGCCGCCTCGCCAAGCGCGGCGTGCTGGCAGTGATGCCGTCGCTGGAAGCCTTCCCGTACACCATCCGCGTGGTCTCGGAAATCACCGAATCCAACGGCTCCTCGTCGATGGCTTCGGTCTGCGGTTCGTCGCTGGCCCTGATGGACGCCGGCGTGCCGGTCAAGTCGCCGGTGGCCGGTATCGCCATGGGTCTGGTCAAGGAAGGCGAGCGCTTCGTCGTCCTGTCCGACATCCTGGGTGACGAAGATCACCTGGGTGACATGGACTTCAAGGTTGCCGGTACCGCTGAGGGCATCTCCGCCCTGCAGATGGATATCAAGATCGAAGKCATCACCGAAGAGATCATGAAGCAGGCACTGCAGCAGGCCAAGGCGGGCCGTCTGCACATCCTGGGCGAAATGGCCCATGGCCTGACCGCGCCGCGTCAGGAGCTGTCGGACTACGCGCCGCGCCTGCTGACCATCAAGATCCACCCGGACAAGATCCGCGAAGTGATCGGCAAGGGTGGTTCCACCATCCAGGCCATCACCAAGGAAACCGGCACCCAGATCGACATCCAGGATGACGGCACCATCGTCATCGCCTCGGTCAATGCCATCGCTGCACAGGCCGCCAAGGCCCGCATCGAGCAGATCACCTCGGACGTCGAGCCGGGCCGCATCTACGAAGGCAAGGTCGCCAAGATCATGGACTTCGGTGCGTTCGTCACCATCCTGCCGGGCAAGGATGGCCTGGTGCACGTGTCGCAGATCTCCAGCGACCGCGTCGAGAAGGTCGGCGACGTGCTTAAGGAAGGCGATGTGGTCAAGGTCAAGGTGCTGGAAGTGGACAAGCAGGGCCGTATCCGCTTGTCGATGAAGGCCGTCGAAGAAGGCGAAGGCGCGGTTGCAGAATAATCGGCAACGCCGACGACGCTGTAGCTGAGGACCGTTGGTCCTCAGGCTTTCGAACAGAAAAAGCGGGCTTCGGCCCGCTTTTTCTTTGCCTGCGGCTGCGCGCCATGCGTGGACGCATCGGATCCCCGGGATGCGGACGCATGCCCCGCAGTTGACTGTGTTTTACCCGGCATGGTGTCCGACAAGACCCCTCACGCAGGCGCGGTGGTGTCTGCAGGACAGGTTTGCAGGACTCGCCGTACAAACCCATTCCCGCCCCCTGCGGGTCTGCTAACGTGGCCTCGCCTTCAACCGGGAGTTCGCATGTTCCGTCATTCCGTGGCCGTGCTCGCCGTGCTGATTGCCAGCCTTCTACCGCGTGCCGCATCTGCTGCGGAATCGGCACCCAGGGTGATCGGCGCGTATTACCCCGGCGGTTCGGCCGAGCGCTATCCGGTCGAGCGCATCCCGGCCGACACGCTGACCCACCTGTTCTACGCGTTTGCCACCATCGAGCAGGGGCAGTGCGTGGTCGGATCACAGGCCGAGGCGCACTTCAGGGCACTGGCCACGCTCAAGCGTGCGCACCCCAAGCTGCACACGCTTATCTCCATCGGCGGCTGGAACGCCGGTGGTTTCTCCGATGCCGCGCTGACCGCCGACAGCCGCACGCGCTTCGTGGCCTCCTGTGTGGCGCTGTTCTTCGAACGCCATCGCGGCAGTTTCGACGGCGTGGATATCGACTGGGAATTTCCGATGTCTGGCGGTCCAGCCGACATCGCCCACCGCCCGGAAGACCGCCGCAACATGACCCTGCTGGTGCAGGAGTTCCGCCGTCAGCTCGATGCGGTCGGCAAGCCGCGCGCGCAGTCACTGCTGCTCACGGCCGCGCTGCCGGCCGGTCGCGTGCAGACCGACGGCCCTTATGACCCGGCGCTCAGCTATGACGTGAAGGCACTCGCCAGCGCGCTCGATTTCATCAATCTGATGAGCTATGACATGGGCACCGGCTTCTCCAAGGTGTCCACTTTCAACGCGCCCTTGCGGGAAGTGCCGACCGATCCGATGGACCCGGCGCTGCGCCGCTGGAACAACGTCGAAGGCGCGGTGCAGTACTACCAGCAGCACGGTGTACCCGCCGACAAGCTGGTGCTGGGCGTGCCGTTCTACGGGCGCGGTTTCCGTGTCACCACCGACGCGGGTGAGGGGCTGTACCAGCCTTATAGCGCGCCGTTCGATGCCGGCGACTGGCGGCGCATCCGCAGCGACTTCCTCGACCAGCCGGGCTGGCAGCGGCATTGGCACCCGGTGGCGCAGACGCCATGGCTGTACAACCCGGCCGAGCGCATCTTCATCAGCTACGAAGACCCGACCTCGATCGGTGTGCGCGCGGCGTACGCCAAGCAGGCGCAGCTGCGCGGCGTGTTCACCTGGGAACTGACCGGCGATGATGCGCRGGGCAGCCTGTTGCAGGCCATGTCCGCGCCGTTCCTGCCTCAGTCCAGGTAACGCGCGACCTCGATCAGGTTGGCGTCGGGGTCGCGGACGTACACGGACAGGATCGGACCGGTCGCGCCAGTGCGCTGCACCGGTCCTTCTTCCACGACCACGCCCTGCGCATCCAGGTGCGCGAGGATCTCCTCCATCGTCGCGTAAGTGATCAGGCACAGGTCCGCCGCGCCCGGCGTGGGGCGATCGGCCTTGGGCTCGAACTCCTTGCCGTGCGCATGCAGGTTGATCTTCTGCATCCCGAAACGCAGGGCCTTGCGCCCCGCACCAACGTCGATGACCTCCATGCCCAGCACGCGCTGGTAGAAGTCGCAGGCGGTGGCGATGTCGGCCACGGTCAGGACAAGGTGGTCGAGGCGGTCGATGTGCAGGTCGGTCATGGCGGCGCGGGCGAGAAGGGGCAAGGCACTGTAGCTGCGCCGTGGCGACTGGGCGGTGATGGGGTGCAATCGGCCACATCCGGCACGGTCTGCGGTGCCCTATGCTTGCCGGCATGGAGACTGTTCGCCTGCTGGACCTGGATATCGATCGCACCCTGCAACAGGTGCGACGCGACGGCGTGGTCCTGCCGGTCACCGGGCTCAGCTGGCGCCTGCTGGACTGCCTGCTCGCCCACGGCGATGCGGTGGTGGACTTCGACACGCTGGCCGCGCAGGTGTGGGCACCGGCGGTGGTTGGTGAGGATGCGATCAGTCAACGGGTGAAGCTGTTGCGACAGGCGCTGGGCGATGACGGCCGTCAGCCACGCTATGTGCGCTCGGTGCGCGGGCGGGGCTATCAGCTGTGCGCGCCGTTGCAGCCGATACGCCCCGAGGCCACCGCCATCGGACCCTCGCGGACACGTCGTTGGATATGGCCCACCGCAGCGATGGCCGCCCTCGTCGCGGCGGGCGTGGTCATCCTGGCATGGCCCACGCGCGCGCCGACCTCGCCGGCCGACCCGGTGCTGGAGCGCGCCACCTATTACGCCGGTATCGGACAGGCCAGCAACAACACGCGCGCCATTGCGCTGTATCGGCAGGCGTTGCAGATCGACCCGGATTCGCGGGTCGCCCGTCGCGGCCTGGCCCGTGCGCTTGCCGCCGATGCCTGCCTGTTCAATGGCAGCCGCGAGCGTGCGGAAGAAGCGCTGGTGCTGGCCGGGCAGGCGCTTCAGGCAGCACCGGACGATGCCGCCGCGTACGCCGCGCGCGGATATGCGCATGACTGCCTCGGGGCAATGCCGCAGGCGATCGCCGATTACCAGCAGGCGCTGCAGCGCGACCCGGACGACGAGCGCACCCGCGCCTCGCTGGCCTATCTGCACCAGGAGCAGGGCCACCTCGCGCTGGCGCTGCAGAACAACCTCGCCTTGCGTGCGCCCGAACGGATCCGCTTCCTGGATGTGCAGGTGGCGCGCGAACTGGAACTGCTCGGCTTCAAGGAGGCCGCCGCACGCCGCCACGAGCGCAATTTCCAGCTGTATCCGGATAACGTGTTCGCCAACATCGCCTGGCCCCGCACGCTGCTGGCCATGGGTGAGCCGGGCAGGGCGGGCGCGGTCCTGGAGCAGGCCCTGGCGCGCGGCACCCCGCATCCTGAACTGCTGCGGCTGCAGGGCGAAATGCGGTTGCTGGAAGATGACCGCGCGGGTGCCGCGCAGGCCTTCGAGCGCAGCCGCCAACTGCGTCCACAGCAGTCGATGGGGCAGACGCTGGCCGGGCTGCACGGCGTCGAAGCGGCCACGCCCGACTGGATCGCCGCGCGCCTGCGTGCACTGCACGGGCAGGCTGACGATGGCTGGTCGGACACCGCGCTGGAACGTGCGCTGCTGCACCAGGCCCAGGGCGACGCCGTCGCCGCCCTGGCCGACCTGCATCGCGCCGTGGATGCAGGCTTCCGTGATGCCGCCTGGCTGCGTGCCACGCCGCTGTTCGCGCCCCTGCACGATGCGGCAGGATGGCCGCAGCTATTGGCCAGAATCGATGCCGACGTGGCCGCACAGCGTGCGCAGGTGCTGGCGGCCCCGTGGCGTCCCGACGACCTGGGCGGTTTCAGCGCAGCGCGGGCAGCAGGAACTCGGTGAGGATGCGCCGCGATTGCGGATGGGCGTAGCTGCGGTTGTAGGCGCGGCTGGTGATGACCGCCACCAGCTTCTTTTCCGGCATCACGAACACATAGTTGCCGCCATTGCCGGACATCGTCCAGACGGTCTGTTCGCCACCGTCGACCGGCAGTTTGAGGCCCCACCACTGGTAACCGTAATCGCTGCCATCGTCGGTGCGCGCCTGCGCGCTGACCATCGCCTGCACGTAGTTGGCCGGGACCAGCTGCCGGCCCTGCCAGCGGCCACCGTCGCGCACCAGTTCGCCCAGCCGCGCCAGATCGCGGCTGCGGTAACGGGTGCCGCCGCCGCCCATGCCGATGCCCTCCGGGGAACGGTTCCACTGGCTGGCTGAAATGCCGAGCGGACGTTCCAGCACCTTGGCCGCGTAGTCGGCCAGCGGCATCTTCGTGGCACGCTCAAGCACCGCACCGAGCACGAACGAGTTGGCTGTGCAGTAGGCATGCGCGCGGCCGTGCGGGCTGTCCTCAGGCCGGGTCATCCACGGCGCGAAGCCCTTGACCGGCAGCGACAGGGCGAAGTCCAGCCACTTCTCGGTGACATACATGCGCTCCTCGTTGCCGGCAGAAAACGCGTTCTGGTCGTCACACTCCCACAGGCTGCTCATGGTCAGCAGGTCTTCCACGGTGGTGGCGCGCAGGCGCGGATCGACCGGATGCCGCGCGGTGAACTCGGGGAAGTAGTCATAGACCTTGGCCTGGACGCCGGGCAGGCTGCCGTCGCCAATCGCCGCGCCGACCATCAGGGCGGTGACGCTCTTGCTGGCCGAGCGCACGTCATTGAGCATCTCGACGCTGCCGCCATTGAAATAGCCTTCGTAGGCGATCTTGCCGTCCACCGTCAGCAGCACGCTGGTGACCTGCTTGATGTCGTCACTGGCGATGGCCGCTTCGAGGGCGGCGATCCGGGATGCGTCCAACGCTGGCGACGCCGCGAGGGCCGCGACGGGCAGGGCGGTGGCCAGCGACAGGATCAGGGGGACCAAACGGGGTAGGGTGCGGTGCATGGGTGAGGTTCCTCGGGATGAGGAACCGACTAGGCCCGAGCAGCGTCTGAAGTGCTGGAAACGCGGCTGAAGAATTCTGAAAGCGTGATACGCCGGGGCTTTCCGATGCGCGCGGCTGCCCGCGCGCACTGGATCAGCGCGCCGCCTGCTCCGTCGGGCGCGACCACACGCTGTTCGGTTCGCCGTGGATCGCCCGGCGGCTGCTCGCCCGGGCCATGGCCGCGAACCCGATCGCCATCGCCAGCGCCACCCCGTCCACCCAGAACAGCGGCCCGTAGCCGTGCTGCGCGCTGGTCCACAGCCACAGCCCACTCATCGCGCCGTGGACAAGCGGAATCAACGCGGTGGTGATCGCCGCTGCCCACAGCAGTTCGCGTACGGCCTGCCACGGCGCACGCAGGGCCGCCCACAAGGCGCAGCCGCCCCAGACCAGGAAGCAGGTCCAGCGCATGCCGGCGTCGGCGTGGGCCGGGGCCAGATACTCCAGCGCCTGCACACTGACGAACGCGGCCGAGACCGCCACGCACAGGCCGATGCACACCCCGACGGTGGCCCGCGCCATGTTGATCTGCGCACGTCCCTGCACCTGCTGGCGACGCTTGCGGCGCGACTCGATCCACAGCAGGTTGCCCGAATAGAACAGAAATGCACCGCCCAGTCCCAGCGCGAAGTACAGCCACGGCACCAGCGCGTTGCCGTACTCGCCGAAATGCAGCGCATAGGCAGCGGCCAGGGTGGCGTGGTTGGCATCGCGCCTGCCCGGTAACTGGGTGTGCAGCACCTCGCCGGTGTTGGCATCCAGTGCCACCGCACCCAGCGGACCCAGCGAGACCCCGCCATCGCCGGTGATCTCGATCACCGCGTTGGCATCGCCGGCATTGGCCAGCTTCAGGTACGCCGGCTCGAAGCGCTTCTGACCCTGGTCACGGGCCACCGCGATCGCGCGCGCGTACAGCATGCCCAGGCTGCCGGAGCGCACCGTCTCGCCAGCCGGGGCGCGGATTGGCGCGGTATCCATCGCCGCCGGCAGGGCCGCCATCAGCTTGCCGTCGTAGATCAGGGGATTGAGCGCGGCCATCTGCAGGAACACCAGGCACAGCAGCGCACCGGTGACCGCGAACAGCAGGTGGAAGGGCAGGCTCAGCACCCCGATCACGTTGTGCGCGTCCTGCCACATCTGCTTGAGGTTGCGGCCCGGCCGCAGCGCGAACAGGTCGCCCACCAGCTTGGGCAGGTGAATCACCAGCCCGGAGAGCAATGCCAGCCCGTAGAGCAGGCTGACCACCCCCATCAGGTAAATGCCGGCCACCGGCAGTCCCAGCGTGTAGTGCAGTTCGTTGACCAGCTCGGCCAACCCCGCCTGCGGTGGGGTCGGGCTGCCGTCGTACTGGTCGGCCCAGGCGAACAGCCAAGTGCCCTTGGCATCCTGCCAGTAGGCCACCGCCTGCGGCGTCTCGGCACCGGGGAAGGTCATGCCGATGTGCTTGCGCGCCTCCGGGTGCCGGGCCAGCACGCCGTCCAGCAGACGCTGGGCATCATCCAGCGTCTGCGCCGGCTGCTCCATGGCATGCGGCGATTGCCACAACGGCAGGTCGTGGTGGAACACGGTAATCGCACCGGCATAGAACGCCACGAACAGCGCGAAGCCGGCGACCAGGCCGACCCAGGTGTGCACCGTGGTGAACGTGCGCAGGGTGAGCGAGCTGAATTTCATCGGGACACCCTCATACCACCCAGTGATTGACGCGCAGCAACCACAGCAGCGCCAAGCCGGCCAGCGCGGTGCCCCCCAGCCAGATCCAGGCGCGCAGGCCGGTGCGGAACGCAAACGCCCACAACGCCGCCAGCATCCAGAACGGAATGAAGGCGATCAGGCTGGGCACGATGGCTGCCTGCCACGGGCCCGACGGCAGCCACACCACCAGCCCGGCCGCGGCGGCAGCGACGAAGAAACCGGCCACCAGCCCGGCCAGCGCACGTGCCCACATCAGCGCCGCGCCTCACGTTCCGGACCTGTCCACGCGGCCAGGTAGGGCAGCACCAGCGCGGTGAGCATCCAGCCGGCCAGCGTCACGCACAGCCCGGTCGCCAGGCCCAACTGGCCCATCCACAACCACAGCGAGGTGGCTGACGCGATCAGCCCGATCTGCCGGCCCAGGCGCCCGGCACGACGCAGTCGCGGCCAGCGGCAGTGCGGCGAAGCCGCGTAGAAGGCCAGTGCCGAGAAGGCCGATGCGGCGGTGGCCACGGCGCAGTAAAGCAGGGCCAGGGCGTTGCCGCTCAACACGGAGAGCCCATCGAACGGACGGCGGAACACATGGCAGATCCTTGGGGGAGGAAGCATTGCCGGGTCAGAGCGGCAATCCGCAGATGGTAATCATTGCGGTTTTCGTCCGCCACAGGCTGGCGTTCAGGCGCGCTGGATCCAGTGCGTGGAGCAAAAACCCGATGTTTGGTTTAAGATCATGGGCATCCACATCAAGGCAACAAGGTGGCCCGCGCCCAGCGCCGGTCCAGCGTGCGACATGAGCACTACCATCGCCCACCGCTGAATGCTCCCGACGGCCCCTTGCAGGCGCCTTCGTGGCGCTTTTTTTATGGCCGACCGGCCACGCCTCGTTGCCCACCTTCCCGAATTCGTCTCCCCGGCCTGCGTTGCAGGCCCACCAGAAAAAGTCCAGTCATGATCGCGATCACGCTCCCCGACGGCAGCCGCCGTGAGTTCGAAAACCCCGTCAGTGTCATGGACGTCGCCCAGTCGATCGGCGCCGGCCTGGCCAAGGCCACCATCGCCGGTTCGGTCGATGGCGTGCTGGTCGATGCCAGCGACATGATCGATCGCGATGCGACCCTGCGCATCATCACCGCCAAGGACGAGGAGGGCGTGGAGATCATCCGTCACTCCGCCGCCCACCTGGTCGGCCACGCGGTCAAGCAGCTGTACCCGGACGTCAAGATGGTGATTGGCCCGGTCATCGCCGAAGGCTTCTACTACGACATCTACTCCGAGCGCCCGTTCACGCCGGAGGACATGGCCGCCGTCGAAAAGCGCATGGGCGAGCTGATCGCGCAGGACTACGACGTCATCAAGAAGGTCACCCCGCGCGCGGAGGTCATCGAGATCTTCAAGGCGCGTGGCGAGGACTACAAGCTGCGCCTGATCGACGACATGTCGCCGGACATCCAGGCCATGGGCATGTACTACCACCAGGAATACGTGGACATGTGCCGCGGCCCGCACGTGCCCAACACGCGCTTCCTGAAGGCTTTCAAGCTGACCCGCATTTCCGGTGCCTACTGGCGCGGTGATGCCAAGAACGAGCAGCTGCAGCGCATCTACGGCACCGCGTGGGCCGACAAGAAGCAGCTGGAGTCCTACATCAAGCGCATCGAAGAAGCCGAAATGCGCGACCACCGCCGCATTGGCAAGCAGCAGGAACTGTTCCACCTGCAGGAAGAGGCGCCGGGCATGGTGTTCTGGCACCCCAAGGGCTGGGCGCTATGGCAGGTGGTGGAGCAGTACATGCGGGGCGTGTACCGCAAGACCGGCTACGGCGAAGTGCGCTGCCCGCAGGTGCTGGACGTGGCGCTGTGGAAGCAGTCCGGGCACTGGGACAACTTCAAGGACAACATGTTCTTCACCGAATCGGAGAAGGGCACCTACGCGCTGAAGCCGATGAACTGCCCGGGCCACATCCAGGTGTTCAACCAGGGCCTGCACAGCTACCGCGACCTGCCGATCCGCTATGGCGAGTTCGGTTCGTGCCACCGCAACGAGCCGTCCGGCGCGCTGCACGGCATCCTGCGTGTGCGCGGCTTCACCCAGGACGATGGCCACGTGTTCTGCACCGAGTCGCAGATCGAGGCGGAAGTGACGGCGTTCCACCAGCAGGCGCTGGCGGTCTACACGACCTTCGGCTTCGAGGACATCCAGATCAAGATCGCGCTGCGCCCGGAACAGCGCCTGGGCGATGACGCCACCTGGGACAAGGCCGAGGGCGCGCTGCGCGCGGCGCTGGGCAGCTGCGGCGTGGAATGGCAGGAGCTGCCGGGCGAGGGCGCCTTCTACGGCCCGAAGATCGAGTACCACCTCAAGGACGCCATCGGCCGTACCTGGCAGCTGGGCACCATGCAGGTCGATTTCATGATGCCCGGCCGCCTCGGCGCCGAGTACGTGGACGAAAACAGCCAGAAGAAGCACCCGGTCATGCTGCACCGGGCCATCGTGGGCTCGATGGAGCGTTTCATCGGCATCCTGATCGAGCACCATGCCGGGGCGTTCCCCTCCTGGCTGGCCCCGACCCAGGTGGTGGTGGCCAATATCACCGACGCCCAGGCTGAATACGTAAGCCAGGTGAGGAAAACCCTTGCAGATCAAGGCTTCCGGGCAAACGCCGATTTGCGCAACGAGAAGATCGGATATAAGATTCGCGAGCATACGCTGCAGCGGGTCCCGTACCTGCTGGTGGTCGGCGACCGTGAGAAGGAAAATGGCGCCGTGGCCGTGCGTACGCGCTCTGGCGAAGATCTGGGCAGCATGTCCGTCCAGGCCTTCATCGAGCGGTTGCAGGCAGAACAGTCCGTGTAAGAAAGTCCCGGCCCTGCGGATCCTCCGCTGAGGGCCGGTTTGATTCCTCTGGGAGATTGCAATATCAGTACCCCTGACAACAAACAGAACCGCAAGAATCAGGAAATCCGGGTGCCGCGCGTCCGCGTGATCGGCAGCGACGGAGAAATGATTGGTGTGTTGACGCGCGACGAAGCGCTGTCGAAGGCCGAAGACGAAGGTCTGGACCTGGTCGAGATCCAGCCGCAGGCGGATCCGCCGGTCTGCAAGATCATGGACTTCGGCAAGTTCAAGTTCGAAGCGCAGAAGAAGGCCAACGAGGCCAAGAAGAAGACCAAGCAGGTCGAGATCAAGGAAGTGAAGTTCCGTCCGGTCACCGATGAAGGCGACTACCAGATCAAGCTGCGCAAAATGCGCGGTTTCCTGGAAGAGGGCGACAAGATCAAGGTCAACATCCGCTTCCGTGGTCGCGAAATGAGCCATCAGGAACTGGGTCGCGAAATGGCCAACCGGATCGAAGGCGATCTGGGTGAGGACATCGTGATCGAGTCCCGTCCGCGCCTTGAAGGCCGGCAGATGGTGATGATGATCGCGCCGAAGAAGAAGTAACCGGCCATCGGGCGTAGAGCCGAGCGTTGCTCGGCTGCACACCCAAGGGGCAAGGTAGAGCCGAGCGTTGCTCGGCTGCACACCCGAGGGGCAAGGTAGAGCCGAGCGTTGCTCGGCTGCACACCCAAGGGGCGAGGTAGAGCCGAGCGTTGCTCGGCGTCCCGCTTCCCGCTTCGCGCACCCCACAGCAGGCGTCCACCGGCGCCGTCTGCGGTTTCCCGCGTGCGCGGCCCGGCATGACGCCGGCCCTTGCGACCGCTCCGTTCAGGTTCGGCCGCCCGCGGCAAACACATGCCCGATCAAAGGTTTGCAACCTCCCGTTTAGACGGGCATAATGGGCGGCCCCGTTTTTCGGGGCGCTGTTTTGAACGGTTACACGCTGTTTCAACGGCAACAGGACCGGCCTGGTTCCCATTGGGGATCCCGGGCTTACAAGCAGGCAAGGGCATGGACGGAAAGCGTGGTGAAAGCCACCGCCCTGGTCAGTGACAAAACATCATCAAGGACATTGCAATGCCCAAGATCAAAACCAACCGGGCGGCGGCCAAGCGTTTCCGCAAGACCGCCTCCGGCAAGTTCAAGGCTGGCCATGCCAACCGTAGCCACATCCTCACGAAGAAGTCGACCAAGCGGAAGCGCAATCTGCGTCAGACGAACCATGTTCGTGCAGAAGACGCAGGCCGTTTGAACCGTATGCTTCCCTACCTCTGAGGACTGACCCATGGCACGAGTAAAGCGTGGCGTACAGGCGCGTCGCCGCCACAAGAAAATTCTGACCCTGGCGAAGGGTTACTACAACGCTCGCCGCAAGGTCTTCCGCGTTGCCAAGCAGGCCGTGATCAAGGCACAGCAGTACGCCTACATCGGTCGTAAGCAGAAGAAGCGCAATTTCCGTTCGCTGTGGATCACCCGCATCAACGCGGCTGCCCGCATCAACGGCCTGAGCTACAGCCGTTTCATGAATGGCCTGCTCAAGTCCGGCATCACCCTGGACCGCAAGGTTCTGGCTGACATCGCCGTGCACGACGCAGCCGGTTTTGCTGCGCTGGCCGAAAAGGCCAAGGGCGCGCTGGCGGCATAAGTCCATTCCCCTGCCGTTGCCGTTTTCGCGCAGCGGTGGTGGGTAAGGCAAATGCATGGGGAAGGGCGCAAGTCCTTCCCCATTCTTTTTTGTGGTGGCGGTGGCCGGCAGCGTGCCATCGACCCGACAGCGGTGGCGACGGGTGTCGGCCCGGCGTGTATCGCGAAGGCATACCGACGCGAGGTCCCGGCTATCCATGAGTGACATCCAATCCCTGACCACCCAAGCGCTGGCCGACGTGGCCGCCGCCAGCAGCCCCGATGCGCTGGAAGCCCTGCGCGTTGCACTGCTTGGCAAGAACGGCAGCATCACCGCCCAGCTCAAGCAGCTTGGCGCGTTGCCGGCCGATGAGCGCAAGGCCGCCGGCGAAGCCATCAACCGTTCCCGCGATGCGCTGACCACCGCGCTGGGCGAACGCAAGGCCGTGCTGGAAGACGCCGCGCTGGACGTGCGCCTGGCCGCCGAAGCCATCGACATCACCCTGCCGGGACGCCGCGCCGATCGCGCTGGCCTGCATCCGGTCACCCGTACCCTGGAGCGCATCACCGAGATCTTCGGCCGGCTCGGGTACGAGTTGTCCGAAGGCCCGGAGATCGAAGACGACTGGCACAACTTCGAAGCCCTGAACTTCCCGCCGCACCATCCGGCGCGTGCGATGCACGACACCTTCTATTTCGGCGATGGCCGCCTGCTGCGCACGCACACCTCCGGGGTGCAGGTGCGCTACATGGGCGAGCACGCCCCGCCGCTGCGCATGATCGCCGCCGGCAAGGTCTACCGCAGCGACAGCGACCAGACCCACTCGCCGATGTTCCATCAGGTCGAAGGCCTGCTGGTGGACGAGCACTCGACCTTCGCCGACCTCAAGGGCACGCTGTCCGAGTTCGTGCGTGCGTTCTTCGAGCGCGATTTCGAGATGCGTTTCCGCCCCAGCTACTTCCCCTTCGTCGAACCCGGCGCGGAAGTGGACATCGCCTGGCAGCAGCCCGACGGCAGCACCCGCTGGCTGGAAGTGCTCGGCTGCGGCATGGTCCACCCCAACGTGCTGCGCAACGTCGGCATCGATCCGGAGCGCTACACCGGCTTTGCCTTCGGCCTGGGCGTGGAGCGCTTTGCGATGCTGCGGTATGGCGTCAACGACCTGCGCGCGTTCTTCGAGAACGACGTGCGGTTCCTGAAGCAGTTCGCGTAAGCGCGTCAGCGTAACGCCGGGCCATGCCCGGCGGGATTGGATCCAAGACCATTACGGCCCAGGCGCATGCGCCGGGCCCACCAGGGTGACACCATGAAATTCTCTGAAAACTGGCTGCGCAGCCACGTTCCCACCGCCGTCTCGCGCGATGAACTCGGCGCGGTGCTGACCGCCATCGGCCTGGAAGTGGAAGCGGTCGACGCGCTCGGCGTGGGCCTGGACCACGTGGTGGTGGCGCGGATCGTCTCGGCCGAACGCCATCCCGAAGCCGATCGCCTGCAGATCTGCCAGGTCGACGCGGGGCAGGGCGAACACCTGCAGATCGTCTGCGGCGCACCGAACGCGCGCCCGGGCCTGGTCGCGCCGCTGGCGATGGTGGGCGCGCAGATCGGTATGCTGGCGATCAAGCCGGCCAAGCTGCGTGGCGTGGACTCCAACGGCATGCTGTGCTCGGCCAAGGAACTGGGCCTGGACAGCGATGCCTCGGGTCTGTTCGAACTGCCCGCCGATGCGCCGGTCGGCCAGTCGCTGGTGGAGTACCTGGGCCTGCCCGATGCCAGCATCGAGATCAAGCTGACCCCCAACCGCGCCGACTGCTTCAGCATTCGCGGCATCGCCTTCGACGTGGCCGCCGCGTGCGCCAGTGAAGTGGTGCCGTTCGAGGCCGCGCCAGTGGCGCCGGTGGGCACGCGCGAACTGACCGTCGCACTGGACGCCGGCGCCGAAGCGCCGCGCTATGTCGGCCGCGTCATCGAGGGCATCAATGCGCGTGCCGCGACCCCGTTGTGGATGGCCGAACGCCTGCGCCGCAGTGGCGTGCGCCCGGTGTCGCTGCTGGTGGRCATCACCCAGTACGTGATGCTGGAACTGGGCCAGCCGATGCACGCCTTCGACCTGGGCGCCCTGCAGGGCAGCATCGGCGTGCGTCGCTCGCGCGCCGGTGAATCCCTGAAGCTGCTCGATGGTCGCGACGCGACGCTGGACGACAGCTTCCTGCTCATCACCGACGCCGACCGCCCGATCGCGCTGGCCGGCCTGATGGGCGGCTTCGACACCCGCGTCACCGACGACACCACCGCCGTGTTCCTGGAGGCCGCGCACTTCGCGCCCGCCGCGATCATGGGCCGTGGCCGCAAGCTGGGCCTGCATACCGATGCCGGGCACCGCTTCGAGCGTGGCGTTGACCCGGCGCTGCCGCGGACCGCGATCGAGTACGCCACCCGCCTGGTCCTGGACCTGGCCGGCGGCACCCCGTCGCCGGTCACCGAGGCCGTGCGCGAGGCCGACCTGCCGGCGATCGCCCCGATCGTCCTGCGCCGCGCGCGTATCGCCCGCGTGCTCGGCATCCAGATCGCCGATGCCGACGTCGAGCGCATCCTGCGCGCGCTGGGCATGGACGTGGCCGCCGTCGCCGAGGGCTGGCAGGTGACCGCGCCGAGCCGCCGTTTCGACATTGCCATCGAAGAAGACCTGATCGAGGAACTGGCCCGCATCCACGGTTACGAGCAGATCCCGACCACGCTGCCGGGCGGTGCCTCGCGCATCGCCATGCCCAGCGAAACGCGCCTGGACGATCTCACCGTGCGCCGCCAGCTGGTCGCCCGCGACCTGCAGGAAACCCTCAACTACGCCTTCGTCGACGCGGGTCTGTTGAGCGATTGGCACCTGCACCAGGACGTGGTGGCGCTGGCCAATCCGCTGTCGGCCGAACTGGCGGTGATGCGCCCGTCGCTGCTGCCGGGGCTGGTCGCCACGCTGGGCCGCAATGCCGCGCGCCAGTTGGGTCGCGTGCGCCTGTTTGAACTGGGACGCAGCTTCCACCCGCAGGCGGGCGAGGGCACGCCGGCACCGCTGGAAACCCAGCGCGTGGCCGCTGCCGTGTGTGGCGATGCCGACCCGCAGCAATGGGGCATGGCCACCCGCAAGGTCGATTTCCACGACCTCAAGGGCGACCTGGATTCGCTGGCGGCCGCCTCCGGCGCGGTGCTGGCGTTCCAGCCTTCGCAGCGTCCGTACGGGCACCCGGCGCGTTCGGCCGAGGTCCTGCGCGACGGCGTCAGCCTGGGCTGGATCGGCCAGATCCACCCGCGCCTGGCCAAGGCCATGGACATCGACGTGGACGTATTCGCCTTCGAGCTGGACCTGGCCCTGCTGGCCGCCCGCCAGCTGCCGCGTGCCGCCGAGTTGTCACGGTTCCCGTCGGTACGCCGCGACCTGGCTTTCCTGGTCCCCGAAGCCGCCGCCTGGGCCGACCTGGAAGCTACCCTGCGCCGCGCCGTGGGTCCGCTGCTGCGCCAGGTCACCCTGTTCGACCGCTATGTCGGCCAGGGGGTCGAGCCGGGCTTCAAGAGTCTCGCTATGGGCTTGATTTTGCAGGACAAGTCGCGCACTCTGACGGACCGCGACGTGGAGTCCGTGGTGGCCGAGGCAGTCTCTGCCATGGAGCGTGAACACCACGCCCGGATCCGCGGTTGAGCGGGCAGCATGGGGGGTAGCAGGCAATGGCATTGACCAAGGCTGAGATGGCCGAGAAGCTGTTCGACGAAGTGGGTCTGAACAAGCGCGAAGCCAAGGAATTTGTCGACGCGTTCTTCGATGTGTTGCGAGAGGCATTGGAACAGGGACGTCAGGTGAAGCTGTCCGGCTTCGGCAATTTCGACCTGCGGCGCAAGAACCAGCGCCCGGGCCGCAACCCGAAGACCGGTGAGGAAATTCCGATTTCCGCCCGTACGGTGGTTACCTTCCGTCCGGGCCAGAAGCTCAAGGAAAGGGTAGAGGCATATGCTGGATCCGGGCAGTAACCGCGAACTTCCGCCGATACCGGCCAAGCGCTACTTCACCATTGGTGAAGTCAGCGAGCTGTGCGACGTCAAGCCGCACGTGCTGCGCTACTGGGAGACCGAGTTTCCCAGCCTGGAGCCGGCCAAGCGCCGCGGCAACCGACGTTACTACCAGCGCCATGACGTGCTGATGGTGCGCCAGATCCGTGGCCTGCTCTACGAACAGGGCTACACCATCGGCGGCGCGCGGCTGCGCCTGGAAGGTGCCGGTGCCCGCGACGAATCGGCACTGAGCAACCAGATCATCAAGCAGACGCGGATGGAGTTGGAAGAAGTGCTCCAATTGCTGCGTCGCTGAACAAATACGCGGATAAAACCGTTATACTCGTCGGCCCGCTGAGAGGCGGGGACATTGCCAGCATCATCGGGGCGTAGCGCAGCCTGGTAGCGCATCTGCCTGGGGGGCAGAGGGTCGTCGGTTCAAATCCGGCCGTCCCGACCAATGTTGGTGATTCGATCAAAGGCTTGTGCAGCGATGCGCAGGCCTTTTTTCTTTTGGGGCACCCGCAAGTGCTTCCGCCGCGGCATAGGCGATACCATGGGCCATGAACACTCACTCCCCCGATCCAGGCGCTCCGCGGCTGCTTGGCTTCGACGTGCCCGACCTGCACACCCGCGTTGATCAGACCGAGGACGAGGCCATCGTGGCCATGCTCGATGTCGCGCCGTCTGCGGCGTGGCTCGAGGTTTTCCATGCGCATGTGGATGCGCTGAAAGGCGCGCTCGGCCTTGCCGGTGTGGAAATCGACGGGAGGACGATCCGCTTCTTCGGCTCCATCGCCGACAGCCGCCGCCTGGCCAACGAGATTACCGGGCTGATCAAGGACGTTGCACAGACGCTGTCCAGCCAACGCTGACGACCGGAATGCCGGACCCGCCGCGCGGTCGCGCGGCGTTGCGGATGCCATGACGTTTTTCGTAACGCAGCCGATCCACGGTCGGCGCTACATCCAAGGGTATTGCCATGAACGAACAACCCCCGCCGTACGCCACCCCGCAGAGTCCGCTGGCCCAGGCCAAGCGTGTGCGCATTCCGCACCTGCAGCAGATGAAAGAGCGTGGCGAAAAGTGGGCGATGCTCACCGCGTACGACATGTACACCGCCGCGATCTTCGAGGATGCCGGTATTCCGGTGCTGCTGATCGGGGATTCGGCGTCCAACAACGTATTCGGCAACGACAGTCTGTTGCCGGTCACCGTCGATGAGCTGATGCCGCTGGTGCGCGCGGTGAGCCGTTGCACGCGCCGTCCGCTGGTGATTGCCGATCTGCCGTTCGGGTCCTACCAGGCCTCGCCGGAGCAGTGCTTCCATACCGCGGTGCGTTTCATGAAGGAAGGCGGCGCGCACGCGGTCAAGCTCGAAGGCGGTATTGAAATGGTGCCGCAGGTGCGCAAGCTGGTGAGCTCGGGTATTCCGGTGATGGCGCACATCGGCTTCACCCCGCAATCGGAGCATCAGCTGGGCGGCTTCCGCGTGCAGGGCCGTGGCGACAGTGGCCCGGTGTTGGTGGAAGCGGCGCGCGCCCTCGAAGCGGCCGGTGCCTTCGCGGTGCTGATCGAGATGGTGCCGGCCGACGTCGCCGCGCAGATCACCGCAGCGGTCGCCGTGCCCACGGTGGGCATCGGCGCAGGGAGCGACTGCGACGCGCAGGTGCTGGTCTGGCAGGACATGGCCGGTCTGCGTACCGGGCAGCTACCGCGCTTCGTCAAGCAGTACGCGGACATGCACGGGCTGCTGCAGAAGGCCGCGCGCGACTTCGCGGCGGAGGTCGAGTCGGGTGTATTCCCCGGGCCGGAACACGCGTTCCAGTCGTAACCGGCCTGGGAGGGGTGGGCGCGTCGTTGGCCGTCCTAGCCGATGGCGCGCAGCACTTCTTCGATCAGAACCGCGTAACAGGCAACGAAGTAGAACTTCAGCAAAGCCGGATGTTGCTTGGTGATAATCGCGCGCATGGGCGTGGGCAGATTGGGTGGACGCCTCGATTGTGACGGAGGTGTGAATTTGTGGCAATGATCACAAATTAAATGCACTTAGCGAAGTGAGGGACGCTGACCCCGCATCCTCAAAGGTGCTCCAAGTAACTGATTTTCAGCAAGAAGCTCCAACTCACCCAGCCCCGTATCGACGGGACGATGGAGGCCCCGGCACGCCGTTTTGCCCCTGGCAGCCGATACCGGTGCGCTCAGCCCGGGCCCAGCACCCGCCGTATCAGACGCCGCAGCACGACCGCCGCCAGGGTGAGCGGGATCACAATCGGCCATTGCAGCAGGAACAGGCCGGCGGTGATTTCCCACTGGCTCCAGGTGTTACCGAATACCTGCGCAGCCGGCGGGCCGAGCCGGATGACCACCAGTGTGGCCAGGACGAAGGTCAGGTCCTGCCAGCGCAATGACCGGCGCACGCATGCCAGCCGGCCAACCAGCACCAACCCGGGCATCACCGCCAGGCTTGCCAGCAACGCATGTACCAGCACGTCGCCGCGTCCGTAATCGTAGGGAATCGACGGCCACATCCATCCGAGCCGCTCGGTCTTGAGCTGGGCGGTCAGCACACACGCGAAGACAATGGACGTGGCCAACAGCACGACGAGATCGATACCGGCGTGGCGCACACCTCGCGCGACATGCGATGCGGGTTCGGCAGGAGAGAGCGACATGGGGCGGGACTGCGCGGTGCGGCGGGCAATCTCAGCAGATTTCACCGGGTTTGGCGACTGTCGTGCGCGCGTGGCTTAGAGTGATGCTCCGTGCGTAGATGCGTCAGGAGACAGGATGATCAGGACAATGCTCGAGAGCGACCAGAAGGCGGCCAGCGCGATCTGCATGCGCGCGTTCCTGGCGGCGGTGGCGCCGTCGCTGTCATCGTTCGGCGTAGACACCTTCCGCCTGATTGCAGCGCCCGATGGCTTCGCACAGCGCAGGGCGCAGGACAACCTGCAGCTCGTCTACGAGGATGCGGGGCGGATCAAAGGCGTGGCTGAGCTGAAGCAACGTCGCCATGTGGCGATGCTGTTCGTCGACCCCGGCTGCCAACGACAGGGCATCGGTGAGGCGTTGTTGGCGGCACTGGTCGAACAGGCGCACGCCGGGCTGCTGACGGTGAGCGCCTCGGTGCCGTCGGTGGGTTTTTATGCACGCAACGGATTCCGGAGCATGGGCGAGGTGGCCGAGTCGGCCGGGCTGGTCTACCAGCCGATGGAGCGGTCGATCATCGACGCCGCCAACGGAGTCACCGCCGCCTGACTTCACGCGGTTCGCGCGAACCGTTCACGAGCGCGGGACAGCCGCGCGACTATGTTGAAGGTCTGTCAGTCATCCCGGTTGCGGGTAAGGATCAACATGATCAAGTGGGCCATCATCTTCGCCATCATCGGCCTCATTGCCGGTGCACTGGGCTTCGGCGGCCTCGCCGGTGCGTCCATCGGCATCGCCAAATTCCTGTTCTGGGCCGGCATCATCATCGCGGTGGTGTTGTTCCTGCTGGGCATGACCATCGCCAAGAAGGTCACCTGACCGCAGCAACATCGCAGTGGTGGAACACCAAGGCCTGCGCAGCGATGCGCAGGCCTTTTGCTTTTCAGCGGAAGAAGAACGACACGCCCAGCCCGGCCTGCACGTCGGGGCTGTCGTCGTCCAGGCCCAGGTCGAAGGAGGCGTCCAGCTGCACGTTGCGGGCCACCATCCAGGTCACGCCGGCGCCGGCGATCGCGGTAGAGGGTTCGCCGTTGGTATGGGTGAAGCCGGCTTCGATATAGCTGCTGACATCGTCGGTCAGCGCCACGCTCAAGCTCGGCGACCAGGTAAAGCTGTCCTCGCCCGCACCGCGGGTGGCATTGGCATACAGCGCGCCACTCCAGCGGTCGTTGAAGCTGTATTCGTAACTGGCGCCAAGCGCGTACTGGGTGCCACCTTCGCTGAAGTCGCGGGTGCCGGTGGCAAAGCTGCTGCTGGCCAGCAACGCGAGTGCATGTTTGTCCGAGGGCAGGGGCAGCGCGACCTTCAAGGCGAGGCCGCTGTCGCCGGCGCCGTTGGCGCTGCTGGACGGCGCACCGCGCGGCTTCAATTGCAGGTGGTTCCAGGGCGTGCTGAACACCTGCAGCTCCACGTGCTCGGCCAGGCCGATGCGCAGGTTGAGGTCGCTGCTGTATTGGGTGGAACGGGTGCCGTCGTCGTCGCGGTCACGCTCCAGGCTGGGCAGGCCCCACTCCACGGCGACGCTGCCACGCGGCAGCGTGGATGGTGCAAAGCCGATGCCGGGACGGTCGAACGCCGGTGGTTCGGCAGTGTCGTCCTGGGCAAAGGCAGGCGAGGCGAGCAATAGCAGGGCAAGGGCGGCAGGCAAACGCATGGTGCAATCTCCGGTGAGCGGCGCAGCTTCGGAGAGTGTGCGACAAGAACCCGTGAGGAGATCGCCGGGTGCGGCTCAGGCCTCGGGGTGGGTCAGCGCCAGCAGGCCATCGAGCAGGCGGTTGGCGCGCGGACGGCCGTCGACGTCGATCGGGTCGGCCAGCGACTGCAGCCAGAAGCCGTGCGCGGCCCGTCGTGCGGCAGTGAGCCGGTGGTCCCTGGCTTCACCGGGGTGCAGCAGCAGGCGGCCTTGTATCCACTGCTTGAGCGCTTGGGCGATCTCCGGGTCGGGGCGGCCGCGTGGCGCGCCGGGGCCGGGGCCCTCCGGGGTCAGGCAGGCACGGAAGACCGCGGTGACGTAGGCGCGCGAAAAGCGCCCATGCGTGATGGGATCGGCCGCGATCAGTGTCTGCACAGCATGATCRAAATCGACCAGTGCCTGCGCCAGCACGGGGACATCGTCGGCGTCGGGCGTGCTCATCATGGGGAAAGGGCGGCTCATGGGGGGGCTCCGTTTGGCAAGGCCAGGGGCGGGCGGTAGGCAGCTCAGTGCATCGCCTGCAGTGGGGCCTGCGGCAGCTGCGCAATGGCATCGGTCGGCTGCCGCAGAACGTCATTCAACAGCGCGATCACGCGCTCGCCTTCCCCGTTGCAGGCCAGCTCGAAGGTGGTCTGTCCACCCAATGCCGGCAGCGGGGTGTGCAGGATCCACTCGAGCACGGCGCTGCGATCGGGCTCGATGCGCAAGGCAAGTTCGGCGACACGACGAACGATTCCCTGGCGCATGCTCAGAACCCGTAGCTGAGTGAAAGAGCGGCCGAGTCCATGTGCTTGCCGCTGGTCATCGGGCTGTCTTCGACGGCAGTGGACAGGATGGAGCGGCGTACCGATGCGGTCGCGGTCCAGTGCGCACCGAGCGGCATCACGGCGGTCAGGTCCATGTAGGGCGATACGCCGCTGCCGGCACGATAGCGGGCCAGGCCGCTGCGCCGCGCTTCGGCTTCGCTGACGCCGAAGTAATAATCGTTGAGGGCGCTGCCGGCGTAGTTCACACCGACCCCGGGCACCAGCGTGACGCGGCCGGTGGGCAATGGATAGGCGTACTTGGCGTCGGCGGAAACGCCACCGCCATGACCACTCACTTCGGCCTGCACGTTGGCCTGCACCAGGCCCCACGGCGCGGTGTGCCGCACCGCTACGCCGGCCATCGMCGAGAAGCCGCGATTGGACAGCTGGCGCAGGCGCACGTCGTCGCTGTCGTTGTGTTTGAAGCGCATCATGTACGGCGCGGCCAGCACCGACAGTTCCGTGCTGTCGTTGTCGAACAGCGTGTAGCCGAAGCTGCCTCCACGGAAATGGAATCGGCGGCCTTCGTAGCTGATCACCGGCGCACCGACGGTGTCGGTCTTGTAGCCGGTGTAGGGCGATTTGAGCGCCACCACGGCCACGCCGAGGCTGCTGCGCGGCTTTGCCCCAGGCGCCTGGGCCAGGGCGCTGCCGGTGGCCAGCCAGGCGACGGTGGCCAGGGCGACGGCAACCAGATAGGGACCGATGGCCCGCTGGGCGCCTTCATTGGCGACGGTGGGGCAGCAGCCTGCCCGGGGGGAATCTTCCTTGCAACGCACGTGCATGTACCTGCCACACTGGGAATACCAAGGGGACATGGTGCCCGCGCTACATTGTCGGAACGTTGCGTCGGGCCGCGCGGTACCATCGGCAGCCGTCGCCCCTGTCCTTACGCCCATGCGCATCCTGCTGCTCGAAGACGATCCGGAACTGGCCAGTGCCATCCAGGCCAGCCTGGGTCGGCATGGGATGGTGGTGGACGTGGTGGCCAGCATGGCCCAGGCTGGCGAAGCGCTCAAAGCCGGCGTGCACCAGATCCTGCTGCTGGACCGGCAGCTTCCGGACGGCGATGGCGCCAGCTTCGTGCGCGTGGCGCGCAGCCTGGTGCCCAACCTGCCGGTGATCATGCTTACCGCGCGCGATTCGGTGGCCGACCGGGTGGTCGGGCTGGACGTGGGCGCCGACGACTACCTGACCAAACCCTTCGCGGTGGAAGAACTGCTGGCGCGGATCCGCGCGATCTCGCGGCGACCTTCGCAGATTGCGTTGCCGGTGCTGGCGCTGGGGCGGATGCACTTCGATTTTGTCGCGCGCGAGGCGACGGTCAATGGCGTGCTGCTGGCGTTGCCGCGCCGGCAGTTGCTGGTGCTCGAGGCGCTGGCGGTACGCCAGGGCCGCACGGTCGCGCGTGCGGCGTTGCTTGAAGCGGTGTACGGCTTCGATGACGCGATCCAGTCCAATGCGCTGGACGCGCACGTGTCCAAGCTGCGCAAGGCACTGGCCGAGGCGGAGGCGCAGGTGGAAATTCACGTCATGCGCGGTATCGGCTACCTGTTGAAGGACATCGCATGAAATTCCTCAAGCCCGGGTCGTTGTCCTTCAGCCTTGCCTGGAAGATCATCCTGATCCAGATCACCATGGTGGCCGTCGGCCTGATGGGCATGGTGCTGATGTATGGCGACAGTGGTGCCGGCTACATCGACTGGAAGATGAGCGAATCGATCGCCAAGTCGGTCCATATCCGCGGCGATGCATTGCACGTGGACTGGGCGGCATTGGACCGTGCCGCGCAGGATCGTCCTGCCACGTTCTGGTTCGCCGCCACCGATGAGGATGGCCGCCAGCTCACCCACGGCACCGTGCCGGAGGTCTTTCGCCCGCTGGTGGCGCAGCTGCAATACCTGGAGCCCACCGACATCCGCACGCGCACGCGCGCGGCCGAACTGGCGATGCGGATCTGGGTCAACGACACGCCGGAAGGACGCGTGCACGTGATGATCGGCGGCATGCCGCACCGCGGGTTGTGGCGGCAGATGCTGGTGGTGATCGGTTACCTCGGCGGCTGGATCACCGTGCCGCTGATCGTGATCACGCTGGTGGTGGCGCCGTGGGCGATCCACCGCTCGCTGCGCGGGGTCAACCGGGTAGCCGCGCAGGCGGCGGCGATCCAGATCAACGAGCGTGGCGGTGGCCTGGATACGCACGCGGTGCCGGCGGAAATCTTCCCGCTGGTGGATGCGTTCAATGCCGCGGTACGGCGCATCGGTGAAAGCTACGACGCGCAGGATCGTTTCCTGGTCGGTGCGGCGCATGAGCTACGCATGCCGATCGCGATCCTGGCCACGCGCATCGACGATCTGCCGATCGGTCCGGCGCGCTCGCGCCTGCAGCGCGACCTGAGCCGGCTCGGCAACATCGCCGAGCAGTTGCTGGACCTGCAGCGGCTGGATCACCACCGCAGCCAGTCCCAGCGCATCGACCTGGCCGCGCTCACCCGTGAGGTCGCCGCCGACGTGGCGCCGCTGGTGGTCGACGCCGGCTATGCGTTCTCGGTTGACGCGCCCGACACGCCGGTCTGGGTGCAGGGCGATCCCCACGCCCTGCACCGGGTCGTGGCCAGCCTGCTGCAGAACGCGATCGCCCACGGCGGCGACCAGGGCATGATTGCGATGACGCTGCAGCCCGATGGCGTGCTCGCGGTGACCGACGAAGGCTCCGGGGTGCCCGAACAGGAGCGTCAGGCGATCTTCGAGCCGTTCCACCGCCTGCGACCCAGTGGCAGTGGCAGCGGGCTGGGGCTGTATCTGGCGCGCGAAATCATGTTGCGTCACGGCGGCAGCATTGCAGCAGAAAGCGCGCCGGGCGGCGGCGCCCGCTTCGTGGTGGCGCTGCCGGTGGATCGCGAGGGCGCAGCGACGGGCTGAGCCGGCGCGACCTGCCGGTGCAGCGTCAGCGGGCGGGCGCTGCTTCGCAGTAGGCATCGAAGGCGACGGCGCTGTTGTCCAGCTGCTGCGCCTTGGCCAGCTCCCACGGCCGTTCGCACTGTTGGGTGCGCGCACACCAGCGGTACCCGGCCGAGCCGATGCAGCCATGCGGGTCGCGATCGGCGCCGGGCATCGCGGTGCGGACCGGGGCGGGGCTGCTGCAGGCGGACAGGATCAGGACAAGGCAGGCAATGAACAGTGGTTTCATGGCGGCACTCCCGGGCGTGCGCGCAGCGTAGCCCGGCGCTGGCAAGGTTGGGTGAGGAGGCGATCCGAGGGAGTGATTCACCCCTCCATCACCGCCGCTCCGGTGTGATCCGGGCCATCGGCCGGAGTGGGAAGGGACCGGCGTGGCGGCCCATTGACCTGTCAGGAGACGACCATGACGTCATTCGCATGTATGCGCATTTCCCTGCTTGCCCTCGCGTTGGTCTGCGCCGCGCCCCCGGTGGACGCGTGCACGCGGGTGGTCTACCTGGGCGACAACCAGGATGTGATCACGGCGCGCTCGATGGACTGGAAGAGCGATATCGCCACCAACCTGTGGGTGCTGCCGCGCGGCATCGCGCGCACCGGGCAGGCCGGCCCGCAGTCGATCCGCTGGACGGCGAAGTACGGCAGTGTGGTCGCCAGCGGCTACGACATTTCCACCACCGATGGGCTCAACGAGGCCGGTCTGTCGGCCAATCTGCTATGGCTGGCCGAGTCGGAATACCCCGCGCAGCGCGGCCGCAAGCCAGGCCTGGCCATCTCGTTGTGGGCGCAGTACATGCTCGACAATTTCGCCACCGTTGCCGAGGCGGTGGCGGCACTGCAGCGCGAGCCGTATTCGCTGGTGACCGACAAACTGCCGGGCGAGTCGCGGCTGGCGACGTTGCATCTGTCCTTGTCCGATGCCAGCGGCGACAGTGCGATCGTCGAGTACGTCGATGGCCGGCAGGTGATCCACCACGATCGCGCCTACCAGGTGATGACCAACTCGCCGGTGTTCGCGCAGCAACTGGCGCTCGATGCGTACTGGCAGCAGATCGGCGGCACGGTGATGCTGCCTGGCACCAACCGCTCCGCCGATCGTTTCGCGCGTGCCCGGTTCTACATTCATGCGATTCCCAAGGCCGAGGACCCGGTGGTGGCGCTGGCCAGTGTCTTCAGCGTTATCCGCAACGTGTCGGTGCCCTTTGGGATCACCACGCCGGATGAGCCCAATATTTCTTCAACGCGATGGCGCACCGTGGCCGACCACAAGCGCAGGCTGTACTTCTTCGAGTCCGCGCTGACCCCCAATACGTTCTGGGTGGATCTCAACAAGGCCGATTTCTCCAAGGGCGCGCGCGTGCTCAAGCTCGACCTGGGCGCCGACCAGCGCAATGTGTTCTCCGGTGATGCGCTGGGGCAGTTCCAGCCGTCGGCACCGTTCGCGTTCCTCGGCACGGGCGGCTGACCGCCATCAGGGGACGCCGCTTCAGCCGGTCAGAGGCGTCCTGATTTCAGACGAATCCGATATCCCGGCGTTGCTGCCGGACGTATGGTGCTGATCAAGGGATGGAACGCCCGATGCCGTAGCAGGAGCCATCAGCATGTTGATCAAGGTGCAGTGCCAGGACCACCACTGGCAGGTGATTCACCCGACCCGTCCGGACCCGATCGCATTTGCGAGCGGCGCGACGGCGTTCGATTTTGCCGACGCGCTGGCGCGTGAGCACCACGCCGAAACCGGCGTGGTCAGTGCGGTGCGCGTGGAGGCGTTGGAGAACTTCCTTGACGCGGTCCGCTACGGCGGATGACGCGCTTGCGCGTTACGCGTCGCGATCCAGGTTGGCACTGAGCCGCTGCAGGAACGTGGCCAGCAGCATGGTTTCGTCCACGCTGAAGCCGGCCAGCATCCGGGTATTGCCTTCGTTGAGGATTTCGCGCGCCTGCGGCAATCGCTGCAGCGCAAGCGGGGTGAGTTCGATGCGCTGCGCGCGCGGGCGGTGTGGGTCCGGGGAGCGGAGGATCAGCTGATCACGCTCCAGCCGTGCCAGGGTCTGCGCCATCGAGGGCTGTTCGACGCGTAGCAGCCGCGCCAGCTCGGACTGGGTGGCCGCCTTGCCCTGGCGGAGGGCTTCGAGCACCGGCAGGCTGGCCATGCCCAGGCCAAGCGGGCGCAGCTCGGTTTCGGCCATCCGGGTCAGCTCGCGCGCCACCCGCTTGATCAGGAAGGACGGCACGTTCCTCGGGTCGGGTCGGTCCATGCGTTCACTCCGGGTATTTGACATAGGGGCCTATGATGATAATCATAGGAGCCTATGTTAAAGCCCCGGAGACCTTCAGTGTCCCTTCTTCCCCGCATCGCGGTCGTCGGCGCCGGTCCTGCCGGGCTGCTGCTGGGCTGCCGGTTGCGCCAGGCCGGCATCCCGTTCCAGTTGTTTGAAGCCGATGCCGGGCCCGATACCCGTGGGCAGGGCGGCATGCTTGATCTCCACGCGGCGACCGGGCAGGCGGCGCTGCGCAGCGCCGGGCTGTTCGAGCGCTTCCAACAGCTGGCGCGCTATGAGGACCAGGGCCTGCGCATGTTCGACGCGCAGGGCCGGCTGCTGCTGGACGACGACGGTCTGGAGGGCGACCGTCCGGAGATTGACCGCGGCCACCTGCGCGACCTGCTGCTGGGCGCATTGCCGGCCGATTGCGTGCGCTGGGGCCACGCACTGCGCGAGGCGGTGGTCGACGGGAAGGAGGTCGTGCTGGAGTTCGGCAACGCGGTGATCGAGCGTTTCGATCTGGCCGTGGGCGCCGACGGTGCCTGGTCCAGGCTGCGCCCGCTGCTCACCGACGTGCGGCCCCGGCACGCCGGCATCAGTCTGTACGAGCTGTCGCTGCACAACGTGGAGGTGGACCATCCGCAGCTGGCGGCGCTGGTAGGACGGGGCACGCTGGTCGCCAAGGGCGGTGCGCGGACGCTGTTCGCCCAGCGCAACGCCGACGCCCGGGTGCGCGTGTATGCCTCGCTGCCGCAGGTACTCGCCGACGGTGCACCCGCACCCCGGGAAACGCGGGAGAGCCTGCTTGCGCATTTCGCGGACTGGCACCCGGACCTGCGCCGTCTGATCGCCGAGGCCGACGCCGCAGTGCGGCCGTGGCCGATCCACATGCTGCCGGTCGGGCACCGTTGGGACCACCGCAGCGCGGTGACCCTGATTGGCGATGCGGCGCACGTGATGCCCCCGGCAGGGGAGGGCGCCAACCTGGCGTTGCGCGATGCGGCCGACCTGGCCGACGCACTGTGCACCCCTGACTGGCGTGCGGCAGTGCAGGTCCACGAACAGGGGATGTTCGCGCGCGCGGCAGAGAGCGCGGCGACGGCGCAGCGAATGTTGGTGGCGGGCTCGGTCGCGGAGATGCTGGCGGAAATGCGCAGCGATGTAGAGACCGTCGCGCGCTAGCTCTGGCCCGGTGGCGGCGCAAATCGGATGTGACCTAGCCCAGGCACCCCCAGTCAGGTAAGCGTCGGTTACCTAAATAGGGCATGAAATCAGCGACTTTCGGCCTATGTCGCGCGTGGGCGCTTTGCCACATCCTGTGCGCCACCACCACACACGGTTATGAGGCAGGCATGAGGAGCAAGGCAATGGGGCACGGAAAGCACAAATGGCTGTGGGCGCTGCTGCCCTCTATGCTGCTGTTGGGCGCCACCGCGCACGCGCAGCAGTACGACCGCTATCGCGATGACGGGTACAACAGCGGGCCGGTGCGCTGCGAGTCGAACAAGGGCCGCACCCAGCAGTGTCCGCTGGAGGGACGCGCACGCCTGGTGCGGCAGATTTCGGGGACGCCCTGCGTGGAGGGCCAGACCTGGGGCCAGGCCCGTGGCGGCGTCTGGGTGACCCAGGGCTGCCGGGCCGAGTTCATCGCCGAAGGCGGCCGCGGTGGTCATTGGAATGGCGGCGGTGGCGGCGGCTGGGGCAACAATGGCGGCGGTCGCGGCCAGATCCTGACCTGCGATTCCAACGATCATCGCCGTCAGCGCTGTGTTGCCAACGTCCGTCGGGACGCGCGACTGGTGCGCCAGACCTCGCGCACTGCCTGCATCGAGGGGCGCACTTGGGGCTGGGACCGGACGGGCGTCTGGGTGGACGGCGGCTGCCGCGGCCAATTCCAAGTCAATTGATCCGTCTGGTTCAAGTGATGCGCTAAATCAGAAAAATCTGATACAGATCACACTTTTGATTGGGTATTGTCCGGAGCGGGAAGTCCCGGCTTCACCAATGACAGGGGCAGCGTCCGTCGCGATGGCGGGCGCCGGCCTCGCCCGATATGCCGCCTCATGGAGAGAGCACCGCATGTTGATCCGCCTGCAACTGGAACACCGCCTGTGGCGGGTGCTGCATCCGGACAAGCTGGAGTCGTTCCGTTTCAACGACAGCGCAAAGGCCTTTGATTTCGCCGATGCGCTGGCGCGCCTGCACCACGCCGAGACCGGCCACCGCAGTTCGGTGCGGGTGGAGGCGAGCGGGGCCTACGTGGAGGCGGTGCGCTACGGCTGAAGCCAGCGCGGCGCAGGACAGACCGCAAACCAGGAGGCCGCGTCGATGGGACGCGGCCTTTCGACGTCGGGCATCGACCCCACCGCAGGTCGACCGCTCGTTCCGCGTAGAGCCGACCGTTGGTCGGCTGCTCGTTCCGCGTAGAGCCGACCGTTGGTCGGCTGCTCGTTCCGCGTAGAGCCGACCGTTGGTCGGCTGCCGTACCTCAGCCCGCAGCGCTGAGCGGATGGGACTGCCCGGCCAGCGCCGGCCAGCGCTTGAGCACCGCCGCGCGGATGCCGACCGCATCGATACCGGCTTCGGCAAGCAGGTCTTCGCGGCTGGCATGGTGCTGGAAGCTGTCGGGCAGGCCCAGGTGCAGGATCGACTTGAGCACGTCCTCGGCATTGAACAGCTCGGCCACGCCGGAGCCGGCGCCACCGGCCACCACGTTGTCTTCGATGGTGACAAAGCCATCGTGGGTGCGCGCGAGTTCGAGCAGCAGGGTGCGGTCGAGCGGCTTGATGAAGCGCATGTTGACCACGCTCAGGCCCAGTTCGCGACCCACCGCTTCGGCGGCCGGCACGGTGCTGCCGAAGGCAAGCAGCGCCACTCGGCTGCCCTGCACGCGCAGGTCGGCCTTGCCGATCTCCAGCGTGGACAGGTCGGTGCCGGCGGCCACGCCGGTGCCGCTGCCGCGCGGATAGCGCACCGCGGCCGGACCGGCGTAACGCAGGCCGGTGCTCAGCATCTGTCGGCATTCGGCTTCATCGGCCGGGGCCATCACCACCATGTGCGGCACGCAGCGCAGGAAGCTCAGGTCGAGGTTGCCCGCGTGGGTGGCGCCATCGGGCCCGACGACGCCGGCGCGATCGATCGCGAACAGCACGTCCAGTTGCTGCACCGCCACGTCGTGGACCAACWGGTCATACGCGCGCTGCAGGAAGGTGGAATAGATCGCCACCACCGGCTTGGCGCCCTGGGTGGCCATGCCCGCCGCCAACGTCACTGCATGCTGCTCGGCGATGGCCACGTCGAAGTAGCGCTCCGGGTATTCCTTGCTGAAACGCACCAGGCCCGAGCCTTCGCGCATCGCCGGGGTGATGCCCATCAGCTTGGGTTCGGCGGCGGCGGCATCGCACAGCCAGTCGCTGAACACATCGGTGTAGGTTGGCTTCTTGGCGCCGCCCTTGGAGACCAGGCCCTTGTCCGGATCGAACGGGCCGACGGCGTGGTAGCCGATCTGGTCGCCCTCGGCGCGCTCATACCCTTTGCCCTTGGTGGTCATCACGTGGAGCAGCTTGAGGCCCTTGAGGCCCTTGAGCGTCTTCAGCGTGGCCACCAGTGCCGGCACATCGTGGCCGTCGATCGGGCCGGTGTAGTGGAAGCCCATCTCCTCGAAGAACGTGGACGGCACGAACATGCCCTTCCAGTGTTCTTCCCAGCGCTTGACGAAACGCGCGGTGGGGTTGTTCTTCTTGTCGCCGAGGATCTTCTTGCCGCCTTCGCGCAGCGCGTTGAGCGTGCGGCTACCGGTGGCGCGGCCGAGCATCTTGGTCAGCCCGCCGACGGCCTCGGAGATGGACATGTTGTTGTCGTTGAGGATCACCAACAGGTTCGGTTCGCTGTCCATGCCACCGGCATGGTTGAGCGCCTCGTAGGCCATGCCGGCGGTCATCGCGCCGTCGCCGATCACCGCCACCACCTTGCGGTCGTCGCCCTGCTGCTGGCGCGCGATGGCCATGCCGAGCGCGGCCGAGATCGAGGTCGAGGAATGGCCGACGCCGAACGTGTCGAATTCGCTTTCCTCGCGCTTGGGGAACGGCGCCACGCCGTCCTTCTGCTTGACGGTATGGATCTCGTCGCGGCGGCCGGTAAGGATCTTGTGCGGGTAGGTCTGGTGACCCACGTCCCAGACCAGCTGGTCGACCGGGGTCTGGTACAGGTAGTGCAGCGCGACGGTCAGTTCGATCACGCCCAGCCCGGCGCCGAAATGGCCGCCACTCTTGCCGACCGATTCGATCAGGTAGGCACGCAGTTCATCCGCGATGGCGGGGAGTTCGGACTCGTCGAACCTGCGCAGGTCATCCGGTGACTGGATGCGCGACAGGCGGGGATAGCGTGCGGAATCGATCATGTTTATCGCGCTTCTTCTGAGCGCCTATTTTCCCCCCCAAATACGGGTGGGGCAAGCAAACCGCCTTTTCAGTGACTAAACGGTGACGGTGCCTGCGTCAGTTGGTCGCAGGCTAGGCGGCCAGTTTGGAGCGTTTGGGCAGCTGTGCCCGCAGGAACGCCATCTGGTCGGCCAGGATGTTGCGGTTGGACAGGATCATGTGCTCGATCCAGCTGGGCCGGTACGGCACCGCCAGCAGCGGCATGCCGGCCTGCTGCGGGGTGCGGTCGCTCTTGCGCGAGTTGCAGTGGAAGCAGGCGCTGACCACGTTCTCCCAGACATCCAGCCCGCCCTTGGAGATCGGCATGACGTGGTCGCGGGTCAGTTGGGGGCGGTGGAACTGTTGGCCGCAGTACAGGCACAGGTGCGCATCGCGGGCGAACAGCGCCTGGTTGGACAAATTGGGGGTGGGATCGAGTGACCGTGAACGGGCGTGGCCGCGCGCGGCGATGATCGGGTGCAGGTCCATGCCGCTGCGCGTACCGGTCAGGCGGCTGATGCCCCCATGGATGTGCAGGCAGGGATCGCCCAGGGTCCAGGCGACGGCATCACGGGCGTAGAGGCAGGCCGCATCCTGCCAGTTGATCCAGTCGAGGACTCTGCCGTGGGCATCCAGCGAGAGCAGGCGGACGCTGCCGGGCCGATGCAGCGTGGCGATGGGCGA